>NZ_AUTO01000198.1:0-29656 GCF_000498055.1 Pseudoalteromonas sp. TB51 | reverse complement strand
TGGCAGCTGCTTGTTGCAGTATTTTGCATCGCGCGTAATTGTACTGTGCGTAGGGCGTTTAATACCCTATCTCTGTATGAGTATGCTTGCTCTGTTGAACTTCCTAGCAACTTGGGCACTGCCGTTACCGACAGTATGCCCAAAATAACTAAAGTAATAATTAATTCAACCAGTGTGAAGCCACGCAATCGTTGATTACTACTGCTATTCATTTATGTAAATTAACACCCACTCGTAATAAGCGTAACAGTAGGAGGCGTCACAGACACAGGCGGTGTGCCGTCGTTTGCATCTGCTGCTTGTGTATACTCAATACGGCAATCATCAGTTTGCACGTAGCTATTAGGGAAAATAATTGCTTTTTCATCAGCAGCAACTGCTACAAGGTTAAAATCTGCAGAATCATCAGATGCAAATTCTACATCTAAAAAAGCTTCAAAAGCTGCTTCTGTCGCTGCAGGGTAGCCATAAACTATAGATACGTCTGCACCACTATCTACAGAAACCGAATCTGAAGCTTTTTTATGGGTACTGGCGATAATAGACTTACCATTAACAATATTCATACCACTGCGAATTGAGCCTTGTAAACCTTCGAGTGTAGAAGCGTTAGCATCACCCTGCAGGTTTAAAAAACGAGGGGCAGCGGTCACCGCTAAAATACCTAAAATTACAATTACAATTATTAGTTCAACAAGCGTAAAACCTGCTTGCTTATTCATTGGTTGTTTTAATGACTGCGTTTTCATAAGTAAGCCTCTTTATAATTACTTAGTTTTTAAAAATTTGCACTTTGCCTGTTGTTGGAAAGTACGAAAACCCTACTTTTTTAGCCATAACGGCGCCATCGGTAGGTAGGTTATTGGTGTTTAAATTATGAGTTAAATAATAAATACACTGGTTGTTTTTAGTGTTATAACGCACTAAATAACTCACCTTGGTTATTATAGAAACCTCAGTACTTAATGTGCTTGTAGGCGCATCTTGTAAAATTACACTTAATACTTTTTGGCATTGCAGTGCAGTCATTGCGCTGGCCCGCGTATCAGTATTAGTCGTTTTATCACCCGTTGGTGTGCCTCTGTGTCCATCGACACCAACAATGACACCTCCGTAATTAATATGTGTTGTATTATTAACGCCCTTTGGACGCCCCGATAATTCCCACTGACCTTTGACCATCAACACCGCAGAGGCAAATCCACCAGCCACCACATCCACACTCGCATTGTGTGCCTGATTTTTAATGCCTATGTATTGAGGTATAGCAAAAGCCATAATAACTGCCAGTAAAACAACTACTAAAACGAGCTCAAATAACGAAAAACCTGTTGCACGAACACGACCGTTAGTCACAATGGCTACCCTTTAATAGCCGACATCATGTTCCACATTGGCATAAAAATACCGAGTGCTAAAATAAGCACCATAATGGCAACAAACACCGTCAAAATGGGCTCTATTTTTGCGGTTAAACTGCGTAAATCGTAATCGACTTCTCGTTCGTAAAAATCAGCTGCTTCTTGTAATAACTCATCTACGCGACCAGTTTCTTCACCCACTGCTACCATTTGCAGTACCAACTGTGAAAATAGCTCGCTACTTCGCGAAGCCCGCAACAAACTATCGCCTTTTTCGATATCTTGACGCATGGCGATAATGGCTTTTTCCATGTAGCTGTTATCAACTGCATGGGCCGTTAACGACAGCCCTGTCGTCATAGGGACGCCCGAGCGCAGCACCATGGCTAAGCTTTGGCTATAACGGCCAAGTAAGGTGCGTTTTAAAATATCGCCTACAAATGGAATTTTGAGTTTGTGGTGATCCCACTTAAAGCGCCCAGCCGCCGTATTTAAATACCGACGCCATGCAACGACTCCCCCCACTAACATTAGCGCTAGCAGCCACCAATAATTGACAAAAAAGTTACTGGTGCCAATGAGGATCTGGGTCATTAAAGGCAGCTCTGCATCAAACTTTTCGAACATGCTGGCAAAGGTAGGGATCACAAAAATATTTAATATGATCATCGCAACTAAAAGCGCCAAAATAACAAAAGTGGGGTAACGCATAGCGGCTTTTATGCGCTTACGAGTCTCTTGCTCTTTTTCAAAATAAATAGCCAGTTGATAAAACGCATCTTCTAATCGTCCCGAGCCTTCTCCGACTTTAACCATAGAGATAGTTAAGCGGCTAAACACCTTGTTGTGTATAGCTAACGCACTAGATAGTTCACGGCCTTGTTCGAGCTGGCGTGTTACTTCAAGCAACACACTTTTAAACTCTTTATTTTGCGTGGTATCAGCAAGCCCTATCATTGCCCTAATAATGGGGATACCGGCTTTAAGTAAAGAATACATTTGCCGTGAAAACATGATCATGTCATCAAGGGTTATTTTTTCGCTAAATAAGTTATCGAATAACTTTATATTGTTTTTTGTTTCAACTAACGAAATTGAAATAGGTATGTACTGGCGCTTTAATAAGCTATCGGCAACACCGGCCTCATTATTTGCCTCAACACGCCCTTTAACCAGCGCACCTTTTGCGTCTTTGGCTTTGTAACTATAAAGCTGCATCGTCATCACCTACCACTTCAGGTACATATTCAGCCACTTTAAATACCTCATCTAACGAGGTAATGCCTTGCTTTGCATACGTTAAAGCCATATAAGAAAGCGGTGCAAAATTAGCGCTATTTTTAGCCGCTTCGGCAAAGCGCTGTGTGTCGTTAATACGCAGGGCATCCATCATAGCGTCGTTCATTTCTAACAGCTCAAAAATCCCCACCCTGCCTTTGTAGCNTAGCCGCTATGGCTACATGCTGTGCAGCCTTGGCCTCGCCAAAACTGTGTGCTGCTAATATCTTCGCCTAAATAGGTAAGCCAGCTTTGTTCTTGTTTATCTGGGTGATACGGTGTTTTACATTCATTGCAAATACGCCTAACTAAGCGCTGAGCAATAATAGCGCGTAGTGAGCTTGCAACTAGATAAGCGGGTGCTCCCATATCAATTAAGCGCATTGCGCTTGATATGGCATCGTTGGTATGTAACGTAGAAAGCACTAAATGGCCTGTTAATGCAGCCCTTAGCCCTATATCAACGGTTTCTTGGTCACGCATTTCGCCAACCATAATAATATCGGGGTCTTGGCGTAACGTGGTTCTTAATACACTGGCAAAACTTAAGCCTATTTTGTTGTTTATTTGCACCTGGTTTACCCGTCCAATGCGGTATTCAACCGGATCTTCTACGGTAATAATTTTACTTTCTTGTTGATTAAGCTCACTTAAAGCGCCATACAAGGTGGTCGTTTTTCCTGAGCCGGTAGGCCCAGTCACTAACACCATGCCATGAGGACGTTTTATAATGCTGCGCAGGCGTTTTAAAATATGCACCGGCATGCCCGTTTCATCTAACGATAAAAGCCCTGCAGATTGGTCGAGCAACCGCATCACAACTGACTCGCCATATTGCACAGGCATTGTCGATAAACGTACATCAATGCTGTGCGCGTGCACTTTTATATTAAAACGGCCATCTTGCGGTAACCGCTTCTCCGATATATCTAACCCCGACATAAGCTTTAGCCTAAGTACTAAAGCAGAGGCTATTTTTACTTGGTTTAATGTGTGCTCTTGCAATACACCATCAACTCGTTGGCGAATGCGTAATAGCCTTTCATCGGGTTCTATGTGGATATCTGAGGCACGTACTTGTACTGCATCTTCAAATATAGATTGCAGTAGTTTTACTACAGTGGCGTCAGAGGTTTCATCTGCTAAGGAATTAAGATCAAACTCTTCTACGTCTTCGTATTCTTCGTGTAGCTTTTCAGCAAAGTTAGTAATATCTTCTGTTCGGCGGTACACATTATCAAACGCTGCCATAAGCTGGCTTTCTTGCACAACAGCAAGCTCAATTCGCTTAGGTGCTAGCATTGGCGCTAACTGATCCAATGCTCTCAAATCAGCGGGGTCACTCATTCCGACTAACACAGAATCACCGTTATCTTCTATTACTAATGCTCGGTAGCGTCTGGCATAAACCTCTGAAAGTAATTTAGATACATCTGAAGATATTTTGCGCTGCGATATATCTAAAAACGGTATTTGTAATTGTTGGGCTAAAAAGCGCAATAATTGCGGCTCACTTATAAACTCAAGCGCAATTAATGTAGCCCCTAACTTTCGCCCTGACGCAGCTTGCACATTAAGTGCTTCACTTAGCTGTGCTTCGGTGATCATTTGCTCATGAACGAGTAAGTCCCCTAAACGCATTTTTAAACTGGGTCTCATACAGCCTCCTTCAATGCGACTAAGCGCTGTAGTGCATGTTGCGTCATTGCGGCATTTAAACCGCCTAAATCTAGGGCAACTTTATAAAGGTGCTTTGCATCAGCAAACTCCCCCAACGCATCTTTTGAAGTAGCTAACGCCAGCCACCATTTAGCCTGCTGAGGCTGAAGCTGTGTAAGCTGTGTAAAACTCGCAAGCGCTATTTGATGTTGCTGCGCATTTTGTGCTGCAGTGCCTTTTAATACCCAAAACTCCAAGTTTGCTTGCGGCTCAAGTTCGGTTATAAGCAGTTTAAGCACGCCTTCGTACTCTTGTTGCATAATTAAAATTTTACTGAGCATTACGCGCCACTGCACAACCTCAGGGTTTATTTTTATGCCAGCAACTAATAGCTGCTGAGCCATAAGTACATCTTGTTGCTGAAAATACGTTGCCGCGAGTAAATTACGCGCTTCTATATGCTCAGGTTGTGTTTGTAAAATCGCGGTTAAATCGCTAATCGCATCATCATATAAAGCAAATTCCAACGCTTGTTTAGCACGCTTTAATTGCTGTGCTATGCGCTGGGCTTTGCTTTGCTTAACACTGGCAGTTTTTACTAATTTATTTTCAGCGGGCGGCTGCTCAGCCTGTGTAATGCTTTTTACTGGTGCACTGCTTTTTGCTTCAACTGGGGAATTTATTTCTGTGCTAGTGGCTACTTGTACGCTTGCTTCTGTGGGGCTTGCTTTTTGGCTCAGTAGCGCGGCTTTGTCTGCAGCGTGTTGCTGTATTACTTCGTCTTTTGGCTGATTAGGCAGTGCGTTATTGCTTTGTACCTGCGCCAGCTCTTTTTGCGTATCTGCATTAATATGAGCTGCTTTAGCGCCAGTGTTTTCTTCGCTTAATTGTTTTAAGGGCTTAATTACGGGGGTAATTTTAGCTTGGGCAATTTCAATCGGCTGGCTGTTATTATTAACCGCATATGCTTTTTCAGCCGTGTCGCTACTTGCTTGTGGTGCCTGTGCAAAAGGTAAATAAAGGTAGGCTGTAAAAATTAGTACAATCGCTAATAAAACACTCAGCACTTTAAATAATACATCGTGGTAGTCGCGTACAGGGGGAATATCGACCCCGCCACTTTGCTGATTACGCTGTGCAGTTTGGCGCTGGTCGATATTTTTTAGCATGTTATTAATAACACTCATAACCATTGCCTCCATACCCACATAACTGCAATAGCAAAAACACTAATAGCGACTAAGCTGTAAGCCCAGTAATGGTTAGCATGGTGCTTTTTGCAATCTTCGGTGTCTGCAATGGCAAGATGTATATGGCGCGGTGTTACTTTATTAAGGCCTTCACCGTATGCCTGCAGTAAAACTTTATGGCATAAAATATTGACCAAACGGGGTATTCCTCGACTCGCACGCGCTATTTTTAATCCTAAACGATTAGTAAATAGTGGTGGCTGATTAAAGCCTGCCACCTGTAAACGGTGGTTAATATAATAAATAACTTCACTGGCGGTCATTGCACGCAATGAGTAGGAAAAGCTGATCCGCTGGCGTAGATGCCTCACTTTACTATTGGCAAGTTTTTCATCTAATTCAGGTTGGCCAAATAGCACCACCTGAATAAGCTTTTCGGTTTCGGTTTCTAGGTTTGTAAATAATCGAAGCGCTTCAAGTGTATCCCAACTCAGGCACTGCGCTTCATCTATCAGTAATACAACCCGTTCGTTATCTTCTTGCAGCTCTAATAAGTAATGGTTTATTTGCTGACTTAACGATTGTTGATCTAGGCTTTTATCTACCTCCATGCCAAGTTCTACAGCAATAGCCCAGCGTAATTCTTCAGGGCTTAAATAAGAATTAGGTAAATAAGCCACAAAGTAGTCTTCTTCAATTTGATTTAAAAGTTTTCTGCATAGTAAGGTTTTGCCAGTCCCTACTTCTCCTGTTACTTTTATAAATCCCTCCCCCATTTCTAGCGCTGTGGTAAGTACTTGCATCGCTTCGTGGTGCGGCTCAAGTGCACAAAAAAACTCGGTGTTTGGGGTTAAGGTGAAAGGCATTTCACTTAAATTAAAAAAGCTCAAATACATAGTTAGTTCTCATACCATGTATTTAACAGCGCGCGGCTGTGAGCTTGTTGCTTTTTCCACGTGTCGGGCATCACCACCGTTGGCTTGATTAAAATAACGAGCTCTTTTTTCTCTTGGCGCTTACTAATACTTTTAAACAAGTTACCTAATATTGGCACATCGCCCAAAATGGGTGTTTTCGATTCTTCATCTTCTGTGGTGGTTTGCATTAACCCACCAATTACGACTATTTCACCACTTTGAGCACGGATCACCGTATCAGATTCACGAATATTGCTTTGTGCAAGCGGCAACTCAAAACGCTGATCATCTAATGTAATCACCTTGAGCTGCTCTTCTGTTTCGGTTACCGATGGGTGAACGTGCAAAATAACTGAGCCATATTTATCGATTTGTGGTGTGACATCTAAGGCAATTCCCGAAAAAAACGGAGTTAGATCTATTTCTGGTGACGTAGTCGTTGAGGTGCCCGTTACTGTTGTGCTCGAAACGTTAGTAACAAAGTACTCATCTTGCCCCACTTTAATCACGGCTTTTTGATTGTTTGTTGCAGTTACACGCGGGTTAGAAAGCATTTGCAGGTCGCCCTGCGTTTCAAGCAAACTAATTACGCCACTAAAGTCGCCTTTTTCAATCGTTAACGAGGAGACCCCTCCTAAAGTAGCTGAAATAGAATTACCTATGCTGCCTGCTGTAGTTGCAAACGACACCCCACCTTCTAACCCTCTAGAAATTCGCTCCCAGTTAACCCCTTGTTGGTATTCATCTTTTAAGGTTATTTCGACAATTTTAGCCTCAAGAATAACTTGTCGCTGAAGGTTTTCTTGGCTTTGACGTAAAAAGTCTTTTAACTGGTTTATTTCACTGGGTAATGCATTAACCGTAACCAAGCTTGCCTGTGGGCTGGCAACCACATAACGACCATCGTTTGAACCAATAAGCGATTTAAGAGCAAGCTCAAGTTCCTTCCAAAAGTCGTTTTGGTTAATTGTTTGGATGCGAGAGCCATTTAGCTCGGTATTTTGATTATCGCTGCCAAACTGATTATTTTGGCTCGAATTATTACTACTGTTTGAGCTTGAATTTGAACTTGAGTTGTTTTGTGAAAACTGGCTCACTCCACCCGCAACAACACTTACCGTTGATTGCCCATGGCGCTGCATCATTAAATAATTAACCGGTATAGTTTCTGTGCGCATGACCGCTGGTAACACCTGCACAATACGACCTTCTTGGACAATATCTAACGGGTACATGCGTTTAATAACAGCTATAACTTCTTCAAACGTTACGTTTTTTAAATTTAAAGAAATAACTCCGCTCACCTTTGGGTGTACTGCCACGCTGTATGGAGTATCAGCAGTTAATCCATTAAAAAATGAGCTTATTTCTACCTCTTTTGCGGCTACATCAAAACGCTTTACAGCTAACTCATTTATTAAACTTTGCTCGCTATTAAGTGACGAAAGTAAGCTTTGTGTAAGTGCGCTACTCACCTCTACCGGGGCAACACTTTTAGCATTGTTGCTTATAGGAGCAAGCTCTTGCGCTATGTGTGGCTGAATCTCTTTTCCGGGCTTAAAACTATGGCACGCTGTTAAAAAAGGCGGTATTAAAATAAGCGCAAGCCATGGCTTTGTTATATTATTTTTTAATTTCATAGTCGTATAATTCTAATTTTATTTGCTTATCATCATTTGCTAACAACACTGAATTGGCGTTTATTGTTAGCACCCGAAATTCACCTATTACATCTCCTGGCTTATACACCTGCTTAGAAATAATCGCTTTGTATTGCTTTTCGGTTTTAATAATTGACTGTAACGACAGCGCTGTATTGCTAACTGCAGCGCCTTTTAGTATTGGTGCATTGCTTGGCTGAGTAGGATCGCGCAGTATTTCAGCTGAACTAACAGAAAAAAAACACACGCAACATACAGACAAACTATAAAGCGATAAATTTTTCATTGGCACTCACCGTTGCTATTTGTAATGTTAACTCTGCATTTGGGTATGTTTGCACCTGATAGTTAAACTGCTGTATTAACAACTTTTGTTGGCTAGCTTTAAGGCCTTCTAAATACTGCTGTAAGCTAAAATAGCGCCCCTGCAAAGTAACCACCATTTGGTGTTCGAAAAACAAGGTTTGCGTATCGTGCTCACCGAGTTTTTCTACATCAATTGCTTTTGCTGGGTTTACTCTAAAGCCAACCACTTGCACATCGGGAGTATTTACTAATAAATCCTTTAATACAGCAGGTACTTTGTTTGCTGAAATAAAGCCTTGGCTAAACGTGCTTAACTTATTATTTATATCTTCTAGCTCGCGCTGGGTTTGCCCTACCTGATTTCTGAGTACTTTAGTGTAGTCATGCTCTAATGCCTGGGTAAGCATAGAGAGCTGTGCTTCATTTTGATTGAGTTTTTGCCACAATGTATTTTGTTCCACGCGTAAACTATTTACTGCATCTTGCTGTGGAAACACCACAAACCATAAACCTAAATAAACAATAAGAAATAAGCCAACAAACAGCACAGAATACTTTTCCCGCTGCTGTAATGCCGCAAATTGTGCTTGGTATTTAACGAATAATGGCCAGCCTTTATTTTCATTTTGCTCATTCATTGTGCTACCTCACTTGAACTAAGTTCTGTAGCCACATTAAACTCGCTCACGCCATCACTGCTCGACAGCTCCAGCACTGAAAACTCCTTCCCTTTAAAAAAGCTCGATTGCTTGAGATTAGCAAGCCAAATAGGTAAAAATTTGGCTTGCTGAGTACGCCCTTTGAGCATTACTTTTTGGCCTTCAAATTTTATCTGATCAAGCCAAATTTGCGGTTCGTGGTACGCTGCCAAATCGCGCATTACATCGGCATAATCCGTTTTCGTGTGCATGGATGTGTTTTCTAAATAATCAAACACCTGCTGTTTATGCAAAATTTCTTGTTGCAGTACTTTTAGCTCATCTATCAAATGCGATTTATTTTGTTTATCAGCTAATCGCTGCTTTACCGCGTTTAATTGCTGTTGCGTTTGCTTTAGATAAGCTTGGCTTTGTGTAAGTAATTGCTGGCTATTGTGCTCTTCGTATAAATAAAACAACCAAGTTAATGCAACCACTAGCAATGTACCTAGCCACAGCAACAGCATTCCTTTAAAAGGCACGGGGTCGCGTCTAACCCTAATGGCTTTTTGGTAAAAATTAATCCGTGTTTTCATAGCACTGAATCCGGATCGGTTAATTGATACGCTGCGCCTAATGCGTAATAAAAGCTTGGTTCGAGCTCCTGTGCTAAATCTATATTAGGTTTAAAATCAACAACCTTTACTTGCAAAAATTCTGCAAGGCCTGCCCTTAACGTCAAAGACGATAAATCATCGCAATGCAGCTGAATGCTTCTGATAGGAGGCTGTTTTAGTTGGCTTTCAAAAAAATCCATTGATCGTTGGATCTCAAGCCCTAAGGCTTCAACCAAACCGTGTGTGCGCTCTTTATCTGAAATGCCTAAAAACCCGTTTAAACGCCTAGCTAATAAAAGCTGACCATCACGAATAATTAAAATACGCGGCTCATGCCCTGCATGTTGCACTATAAGCATGTGCGCGCTTTTATCTTCGCCAAACAAGGTCACTAAAATCATTTCTTCCGAGGTCATTGCTCTGAGCACAGGCTTTATTTTTGAAAAGCTATCAATAAAAGGCAGCAACTGTAGTTTATTAGTAATAAACACATTCATTTTACTGCTTTGCATAGGCTGAATAATGGGGTAATCGATAAAGTCGGCAACAATGTTCTCTGGTGGAATATCAACTAAGTCTTTTGTTGTCCATGGTAGGGATTGAATGATCTCTTCGTCACTCAGCATGGGTTTATCCATTTGCACTATTTGATAAAAATAATGAGGAACCACTAAATTTACAGGGCACACCTCAGCGCAAACTTCATTTGTGCAAGTTGCAATAGCGACTGTATAATCCGTTTGGTCCTCTACATTCACACTGTGTGAGTTATGTACGTACCACTGCCCTTGATTTTTTTTTAAACACACCGCGTTTACTGTATCTGCATAAGTAGCAATACCAATCGCTGTGCTTGAGTCTAAACTGCGATTTAACCAAGATAACAACGAAAACAGCTTTTTTTTCATATAGCTACTATTGTTAATAAGAGATTAATTAAGTGTCGTACAAGATTGTTAGTTTGCAAGTTTAAACGCGAGAAATAATGCTTAACTTATTTAATATTGAAAAAGAAAGTCCAATACAACAAATAGATAGCGACTGTCTAAAAAAGAGAAACATACGGTTAAGTATAAAAAGAGATGACTTACTTCACCCACTAATAAGTGGTAACAAATGGCGCAAGCTAAAATATAATTTACAGCAAATGCAAGCCCTTAATAAAACACAACTACTCACCTTTGGGGGGGCTTTTTCTAATCATGTTCACGCCTGTGCAGGGGCGGGTAAACTATTTAATATAAAAACCCACGCCATAATTAGAGGGCCACACTTAGATACTCAAAACCCCACCCTGCAATTTGCTAAACAGTGTGCAATGGATTTACATGCGGTTACTCGTATTGAATATAAGCAGCGCCATGACCCAGATTATTTAGCCCAGTTGCAAGCACGCTTTACACAAGCCTATATAATTCCAGAAGGTGGAAGTAATACATACGCCCTGCCTGGGTGTGCTGAGCTTGCTAAAAACTTACCAAAGCATGATTACTTAGTATGTCCCACAGGAAGTGGAGGAACACTTGCAGGCTTAATTGAAGGTAGCTATGAGGCCACACAGCTGTTAGGAATTGCGGTATTAAAACAAGCCGAGTACTTGAACAAAGAAATTACAGCACTCAGTAAAAAAGCAGCTCAGCAATCCAATTGGCAGCTACTTACTGAGTTTCATGATGGCGGTTATGGCAAATTTAGTAATGACTTATGGCAGTTTTGCCAACGCATGCAGCAGCAACATAACTTACCTCTTGAGCCTATATACAGCGGTAAAATGATGTATGCACTATGGCAACTTATCGAGCAAGATTACTTTGCTGCTGGTAGTCATATAATGGCGATTCATACAGGCGGTTTACAGGGGCTCAATGGGCTAAAATATCGTGGCCTGATCTAGGGCTATTAACCTCTGGGCATTAAAACATGCTTACTTAGGGCCAGTTTTACCACGGTGCTGTGTGTAACATAGTGAGCTCTACAACCGCTGCTAGAGTGACCCTTTTGGCTGCGCTTAGCTTAAAAGGATTAACTGCCCTTAGTAAAATGTGGCATGTGTGTATTCCTGCAAGGGCTCAGAAAAGTAAAAACCTTGTGCGGCAACTACGCCTAGTTTAGCCAACATAAGTAGCTCTTTTTGGGTTTCTACACCCACCGCGTATACAGGTATATTGATCAACTTGCTTTGCGCCACAATGTTTTTAACTTGTTTTTGCTGTTGTGTTTTTTCATCCACATTATGAACAAGCGGATACCCCAGTTTTATACCGCTAACTAATTTTTGAGAAGCAATTTGGTTAATGTGCTCCACATTCTGTACATTATCAATCACCAGCAAACTTTGTAGGGCTGTCAGTTTTTCAAAGGCGCCTGCTAGTTGCGCTTGGTACTTAATAAAGTCTGCTTCGCTGATTTCAAACTGTAATTTTCGCTTTGTCGTAAAATCTTTCATATTGGTGACAAACCAGCTCCAAAACTGCTCGTTAAACCAATTACTTATATGCAAATTAACGCTCACCGTTAGAGCACTGGGCTCAGCTAAAATAAGCTTTTTAACTTGAAGTAGCACCGCTTTATCTAACTCAAATGCTTGGTGATTGTTAAAGTCTTGATTAATAAAGTAACGCGCAGCTAATAAACCGTGCGGTTGCTGCCTAATTCTTATTAGCACTTCATGTTGTACAATATCGCCGCTGGTGATCATAAATAACGGTTGAAAGAATAAGATAAATTTATTCTTTTTAATATTTTCAATAACCTGCTTACTCGAAATTAAGTTCCCTTGCTCGTGCTGTAACGCGAGCCTATGCCAGTGCTGAATTAAGCTTTTTTCTGAAAATACTAAGGCCGACTTAGCGAGTTTAAAAATAACGGGTTGCTCAGTCGCATATCGATAATCGCACAGTCCAACCTTTATGTTTTTACGCGTTACTGTGCTTCGATAACGCTTACAAATTTGATAAACGCATTCGTGTAGGCTTTCACTGTATGTATCTAGCTTTGCTACAGGGATATTATTTAAAGTAATAGCAAGGTTGTTAGCATCAAATACATTAACTGATACTGCAGGAAGCTCTTTAAAATATTTTGCTATCAATACCTTAAAGCTTGCTTGGGTATCGGTATTTTCATCAAACACACAATCACATTTCACTATGGCAAATAAGCTATGCCGCGCTGCACTAACACCGTACATAGACTTTACTTCGCAGTTTAATGTGGTGATTTGCGTAGAAAGTTTTTTTGCAGCTTTAGTTTTGCTGTAAGGCAATGGCAGGTTCGCTGCCGGTTTTGTTACTAATACTTTCCACCATCTAACCCACCAGCTAGTGGCACCTAATATAATGATATTTAATAGTAAAAATAAGTAAGCTTGCTCCACCCAGGCAGGCCAGTGGTATAAACTTATGCTGAGCGTTTTATAGCTAAATACATCGTGCTGTATATCAACTAAGTATTTGAAGTGTTCGGCATTTGAGTGTGCAGCCAGCATAAAGCCCTTACTTTGCACCAATGCCTGCACTATTTCTTTATCGGCATTGGCATTAATTTGCAGCTCAAAAATTTGCTGCGTTAACTGCTGACCATTTTTATGAATTTTTTTATGGAGCGTATCATTTAAAAGCACATTAAAAATAATTACCACCAGCGTGAAACTGGTTAAGTAAATTATTTTTTTTTGCTCAGCAATTTTTATTAAGGTTTTATGCATAGTGCTCTCTGTGGCAACGCGACTATTTAAAGTGTTGTTCAAAATAGTCATTAGCACAAGCAGGCAAAGCAAGTTTAAATGTTTATAATTTTGCTAAACAAAAAAACCCCGTGTAAACGGGGTTTTGGCAAATAGTTTATTACTTTTAGGGTTGCTCGCCCTGCGCGTTTAATATCATTTCGCCGTCTTCTTTGTATAGCTCACCTTTAGGCCATTGTGCTAATAGCGTTAAAACTTGCTCACTAGGGCGACATAGCTTAACCCCTTTTTCGGTGCACACTATAGGCCTATTAACCAGTATAGGGTGCTCAAGCATGGCCTCTAAAATAGCTTCATCTGTTACATTTTCATCTAACAAGCCTAGCTCTTCAGCAGGCGATTTCCTCACTCTCAACGCTGTTTTTGGTGTTAAGTTTGCTGCGGCAAATAACGCTAACAATTGAGGTTTTGTCCAGCCCTCTTTAAGGTATTCAATAACCGTGGGGTTATAGCCAGCGGCTTTAATAATCTGCAATACATTGCGCGATGTACCACAATCAGGATTATGATGAATAACGACCATGACACTCTCCTAGTTAAACCAATGACGCGTTTTATTAGCAAAATAAACTAAGCTAAGCATAACAGGTACTTCAACAAGAACACCCACAACGGTGGCAAGCGCAGCACCAGAGTGTAAACCAAATAATGAAATGGCTACGGCAACAGCAAGTTCAAAAAAGTTAGAAGTTGCAATCATGCAAGCTGGAGCTGCAATATTATGAGCTAGGCCCATTTTTTTTGCGGCTATGTAGGCTATTGCAAAAATACCGTACGTTTGAATAAGCAGCGGAATAGCAATCAATACAATGGCTTCTGGGTTATCTATTAATGTTTGAGACTGAAAACCAAATAAAAGTGCCACCGTTGCCAGTAAGCCAATTATAGAATACGGTTTCATTACCTTTAAAAAGTGATTTAACCGTGTGTGATCTTCACCCTTATCTAATTTTTTGCGGGTAATAGCGCCTGCTATTAATGGAATAAGTACATACAAAACCACCGAGAGTAATAACGTGTCCCACGGTACCGTTATGTCTGTTACCCCTAGTAATAAACCTGCGATGGGCGCAAAGGCAAAAATCATAATAATATCGTTGATAGATACCTGCACTAACGTGTAATTAGCATCGCCTTTTGTTAATTGACTCCACACAAACACCATTGCAGTACATGGTGCTACTCCTAATAAAATCATACCGGCTATGTATTCTGTTGCCGTTTGTGGGTCGACAAAGTCTGCAAAAATGCCTTTAAAAAATAACCACCCTAGCAAGGCCATGGTAAAGGGCTTTATGAGCCAGTTGATAACGACTGTCAGTACTAAGCCTTTAGGCTTTTTGCCTACATCTTTAATAGAAGAGAAGTCAATTTGCACCATCATTGGGTAAATCATAAACCAAATGAGTACAGCGATAACAATATTTACATGTGCATATTCTAAGCTTGCAACAACACTAAATACATCGGGTACGGTGTAACCGGCGACAATCCCTACCGCGATTGCCAGCGCAACCCACACCGATAAAAAGCGTTCAAATAACCCCACAGTAACCTCCTAAATGTCTTTTTGATTTACGCGTTTACTGAGCTGCTCTGCTGTTTCTACTCGCTCAGAGTATCTATCAACAAAGTAATCTTTTTGGTCGCGCATTAATAAGGTAAATTTTACGAGCTCTTCCATTACATCCACAATTCGATTGTAAAAAGCAGAAGGCTTCATTCGGCCATTCTCTTCAAATTCTAAAAACGCTTTAGGCACCGATGACTGATTAGGTATTGTTACCATGCGCATCCAGCGCCCTAATACGCGTAACTGATTAACCACATTAAATGACTGCGAACCACCACAAACCTGCAGCACAGCCAGCGTTTTACCTTGTGTAGGTCTTACGCCACCCAGGTTTAATGGAACCCAATCAATCTGGTTTTTAAATACACTCGTCATAGCACCGTGTCGCTCCGGCGAGCACCATACTTGCCCTTCAGACCAGAGCATTAAATCACGCAACTCTTGCACCTTAGGGTGCGTCTCATCTTCACTATCTGTTATGGGTAAACCTTCAGGGTTAAATATTTTAACCTCAGCGCCAAAGTGGGTTAGCAAGCGTGCACTTTCTTCTATAACTAACTTGCTATATGAGCGGGCTCTTAGCGAGCCGTATAACAATAAGATTTTAGGTNGGTAGGCGGAGTGCTTTGTGAAAGTTCTAAATTAGGTAGCTCGTGTTCAATTGATTTACTCATAATCCTTAACCTTGTAGTTCTATAGCGAACTAAACATATATGAAAAAACGAATATATGAAATTTCACATATTAAAAGGTGTGAGTCAAACCCTATTTATATAAATTTTACGTTTTGTTTTTTAACGTTGCGGGCGTTAAAGCCTGCTATTAAAGGTAGGTAATTGATAAGTTTATTTATTTAAGCAATTAAGTATTGTATCGCGTAATGTTTTAGCTTTTATTGGTTTAGCAACATGTGCATTCATACCAATAGATAGGTAGTGAGTAATATCATCTTTCATTACGTTTGCAGTTAACGCAATGATAGGCATAGAGGCAAGCGCAGTATTGCTGTCACTGCGTATTACTTTAGTCGCTTCTACACCGTCCATAATGGGCATATGAATATCCATTAAAATAATATCAAACGTTTCTAATTTTACGGTTTGTATGCATTCTAAGCCATTTTCTACTACGTGCACCTGCGCCCCACTGGCGGCTAATATATCGGATACAATTAACCTGTTTATGGCGTTATCTTCCACAACGAGTATTTTTACCCCTTGCAGTGGCTTTTCGGTGGCAGGTTTATGGGTATTACTTGTAGAAGGGCTAACCACTTTGCTTTTCATCGCTTCAAATAATACGCTGGTAAGCACAGGCTTATGCAAAATAGTTTTAATGTTTATTTTTTTAGCTATGTCGTAAATTGCGTCGTTTTTGCTTGCTGTAAGTACAATAATATTGTTGCAAAGCTGTGGGTTTACTTTGTAAATGCGGGTAAAAAACGTTTCACTGCTCATGGTCGGCATTTCACAATCAACAATAATAATTTTATAAGTGTTTATATTTTCTTTAATTATCTCTATTGCATCACTTGCCTGCGTGCAAGGCGTACAACGCAGTCCCATTGCACTAAGCTGACTTTTAATTAAGCTTAAATCATCTTCGTTATCATCTATTAGTAATACATCAAATGGTTCAGCAAATGATAACTGTGGGCTGTCTTCTATTAATGCTTGGGTGTTTACCTCAACGTTTATGGTAGCAATAAACTCACTGCCTTCACCTTGCGTACTGCTTACAGAAATATCGCCACCCATTGCTTGGCATAAACGTTTACTAATGGCTAAGCCTAACCCTGTTCCCCCGTATTTTCGGGTTGTAGAGCTGTCGGCCTGAGTAAATGACTCAAACAAGTTAGGTAAGCTTTTTTCATCAATACCAATGCCGGTGTCTTTAACACTAAAGCGTAAAACAATACTTTTGGCGTCATTGGGGGCTTCTTCTGCGTCTATTTGCACCGAAACAGCCCCTTTAGAGGTAAACTTAATCGCGTTAGAGCACAAGTTAATTAATACTTGGTTTATACGCACCACATCGCCAACTAAGTTATGTTTCACGTTATCGCTAATATTAATCTCAAACGCAATACCTTTACTCCGCGCCCTATTTTCAAATGTGGTCGTTATATAATCGACAACCGCGTTTAACGAAAATGCAAAGGCCTCGAGTTTGATATTTCCTGACTCGATTTTTGAAAAATCTAAAATGTCATTAATAACCACAAGCAATTGATCTGACGAGTACTTTATTTTTTCTAAATACTGTTTATCTTCTTCAGGTAAGTTTTTGCCCAATAAAATATTCGTCAGCCCTATAATGCCACTCATTGGGGTTCTGATCTCGTGACTCATATTGGCTAAAAATTCAGATTTTGACGAGGTAAGTTGCTCTGCTTCTTCTTTAGCTTGTAATAGCTCTTTGGTGCGTTGCTCTACACGCGATTCAAGTCGTAGCTTTTCTTCATCAAGCGCGTTTACAAGCTGAATGCGGCGGCGGTTTAATCGTAATACAAACACTAAAAAAGCGCTCAATACAAAAATAGTAATGGCGGCGCTGTAAATTAACACTTTATTTTGTTCAAAGTAACTCGGCTTGTAATAAGCAATAATCGATTTTTCTGTCAGGCTTTGCGGGGCAACATTATATTTTTTTAGCTGTCGCCAATCGTATTTATGAACACTTAAATTTTCATCGCTTATAGTAGGTAACACGTTATTTTCACTGTAAGAAATAATAGCTTCACCCACGCGTTTACCTATTTTCTCACCTGATAAAACATAACCACCCACTACACCTGAGCCCAATAAAACTTCCCAGTAGCTAAAAATGGGGGCGTTACTATGCTGAGCGAGTAAGCTGACGAGCTGATACGGGCTAATCGACTTATTTTCGTAATTTCTAAATATAGGGGTAAACAAAATAATGGCGTCTGAAGGCACATTTTTTACTTTTTTCATCAGTTCAGCAGCAGGAAGATCAAACCATTGCTCAATCTCTAAATACGAAAAATCTTGGCTGATAATATTGAACAGCCCTGTATAAAAGTTTATACCTATTTCATTTTTAGTATCCAAGATGACAATGAGCTTTTTAGGTTTCATTAAATTAACCGCGCTGGCGGTTGCTTGCTTGTAGTCTAACTTAGCCTGCATTAATGCATTGTTAGTGTTTACCGGTAGCCTAAACTGCTCGCCAGGCTCAATATAAATTTTTGGCGTGCTAGTAAAAAAATCATTCAATTGTGATATTAACGTGGCTGCTGAGGGTGATAGCGTGACAACAATATCTATGTGCTTATTTTTATATTTTTGCTTAAGGTAGTCGCTCATTAATTGCTTTTGAGTGGCCTCATCAAAGCGCCCTACATCAATGTTTTCAACAAAAAGCTCATAGTCAAAAGTCCGTGTTGATAGCTCGCTACTCAAGCCCTCTTCAACACTTTTATGCCAAGGCATATATTGGTTGGTAGAATTGATAAATAAGACATTGGTAATTTTAGAACCCAGTTGAGCGCTTACCGACAAACTGGCAAATTGAAAAACAAGAAATAAAAATAAAATAAGGGCTTTCATGTTTCTCATAGTTGCTTGAAGTGATTAGTACCACTAGAGTAGATGTTAACTATTTACAAATCAATTAAATGAGATGTAAATTACAAAGGTTTATTTGCGTTTTTTCGCATTTACGCCTCGCTAATTATTGCAGCGCATAAGTTAGCTAAAAGCGCTTTTACAAAGCCAACTCAATTACGCATGCTAAGCTGAATCTCTTCTTGGGCATTAAGTGCCATTTCAACAAACGCTTGCGTGGTAGCGCTGTTGTTAATTTGCTTGTATTGCAGCTGCAAATAAATTTGTGTGTCGACCTTTTCTAACTCTATAAAATGGCAACCCTCGCTATATAATTTACTTACACAATAAGGTGCTATAGCTAACCCTAAACCGGCGGCAACCTCTGTTACTAAGGTTTGCATATGCCTTGGTTGACTAATAATGTTAGGTGAAAAGCCAGCGCGCTTGCAACGAGTAATAATTTCATCAAACAACCCTAAGGCTTCGTCGCGATTAAAAAGAATAAATGGCTCATTTTTAAGGGTTTTCAAATCAATAGTTTGTGCCGATGCAAAGGGATGATTTTTGTTGACCACCGCTACGAGGCGGTCAACGTACATAGTTTCACTTATAAACTCATCGGCTATGGTGCTTGGTAACGGCCGAGAAAACGCAACATCTACCCGTTCGTTTTTAAGGGCCTCTATTTGCTCGGTCGCGGTCATTTCTAGCAAGGTAACGTGAACATTAGGAAACTGCGACTTATACGTTCGGATTAATTTGGCCAAAAATGTTAAACATGCAGAGCTTAAATACGCAATACTCAGCGAGCCTAACTGCCCGCTATCGACCAGTTTAACCTTATTTTTAGCCCGCTCTGTAAGCGCTAAAATTGCCGTGGCATCTTTAACTAACTGCTCTCCCGCTTGCGTGATCGACACCTCCCGAGAGTTACGGGTAAACAAGCTAACACCTAGCTGCTCTTCTAACGAAGAAATATGGCGACTTATAGCGGGTTGAACTGTATGTAGCTCTTGAGCCGCTTCTGAAAAGCTCAAGTGCTTAGCCACTGCAATAAAACTTTTTAATATTTTTATATCCATGTGCGACTCGAATTTGCTCTGTGTGAGAGGTATAGCAACAACTATACGTTATTTGTATAGATTCCATCAAATTTAAACATTTCTAATATCGATAATCTCTCTCTATCATTCGCCTACCTTTTAATGTTGGAGAGCAAAATGTCCCAGGTAACGCAGAGTGCCTCGTTAAGTCGCTTTACTTTATTGTTAATGACAACCGCCATTGCAGCAACCGCTGCAAACCTATATTACAGCCAGCCAATTTTACCCCTGATTGGTAACGAGTTTAATTTAACGGATTCACAACTTGGTAGCATTCCCGCATTTACTCAATTTGGTTACGCTTTTGCCCTATTGTTTATTTCGCCGCTGGGGGATTCTATTGCGCGTCGTCGCTTAATAAGCATTTTATCGGGCTTACTGGTTATTGCATGTAGCTTTGCCGTATTTACACCTAACTTACCGCTGTTATTAATGTCGGTATTTTTAATAGGGGTAAGTGCCAACATTACCCAGCAATTAATCCCTTTTGCGGCATCACTTGTATCTGCTGAAAATAAAGGGACTACATTGGGCACCTTAATGATGGGCCTAACCATTGGTATTTTACTTTCACGCACGTTAAGCGGCTTTGTAGGAGAGCACTTTGGTTGGCGTGGCGTATTTGTTATGTCCGCAATATTAGCTGCGCTATTTGGTGTACTACTTAGGCTCTTTTTACCCCTAAATAAACCACAAACTAGCTTACGTTACTGGCCGCTACTTAAAAGTACAGTGGCGTTATTTAAACAGCACAAACCACTACAAGTGTTTACTTTAACTGGCGCGCTTTGGTTTGCTGCTTTTAATGTACTTTGGGCTACTTTAGCTATTTATGTCAGTGATGCACCTTTTAACTACAGTGCCCAAGAGGCCGGATTATTTGGCATCATTGCATTAGCTGGCGTAATAGGGGCTAAGTCTTCGGGTAAGTGGGTCAATGCGCTGGGCTCTAAAAAATTAGTCATGATAGTACTCACACTTGCCGCAATTGGTTTTGCTATTACAGGCGTTTTTTTAGGAAACCTAATAGCCCTAATTATCGGTATTATTTTAATCGACTTCGCTATTTTTAGCGCACAAGTAGCCAATCAAGTCCGCGTATTTAGCATAGACCCAAGCGCACAAAGCCGTATTAATGGTGTTTACATGCTTGGCTACTACTTAGGCGGCGCATTTGGCTCAATTATTGGTGTGAAAGCCTTTGCTTTTTATCAGTGGCCTGGCGTAGTCGTCCTTAGTGTAGTGTTAATTACCATCAGCGCTGCTTTTAACTCTCTTGCAAAAAAATAACCGCCATTAACTCCTTGCAACTAAGCGTAAGTACCCCTTAGTTGCCCCATTTAAAAACAGAGAATACTTATGAATAAACTCAATAACGCAGGAAGCTACACGTTGCTGTGTATAGCCTGCTTAACAATCATGGTGGGTGCATTGGTTGCACCTGGTTTAATCAGTATATCAACAGCCCTAAATGTTGCTGACAGTGCGGTATTTTTAGTGACCTTACCGGCTTTAGGGGCTGTTATATTTGCGCCTATTACAGGTAAATTAATTGATAAATATGGCGCTTACCGTTCATTAATTATTGGCTTATTTTTATACGGCTTTTTAGGTGCAAGCGTGTATTGGTTACAAGGGCCGTTGTTGGTTTTTGCTAACCGTATTTTGCTTGGCGGTGTTACCTCAATTGTTATGGCCGGTTGTACCGTTTTAATATCACAGTGGTACTTTGGTAAAGCGCGCCTAGGCATGCTTGCTAAGCAAGGCATGGCAATAGAGCTCGGTGGCGTTATATTTCTATTTATAGGTGGCCTACTTGCTGTGCAGCATTGGGCTTTACCATTATCGTTGTACCTTATTTCTTGGGTATTTTTAGCCATGTTGCTACTTTTTGTGCCGCGTAATCACCCTCAAGCACAAGAGGCACAAGCAACACAAGAGCACGTAATATCAAATAATGGCTTGTCTCTTAAGCATGTGTATTCGCTGGCTGTGCTTGCAATGGTCACGTTTTTTAGCGCAATTGTTTTACTACCCAGCACAATGCATGCGCAAAATTATAATGAAGAACAAGTAGGGTTTTTACTCTCTTTCATCTCGTTAGTGGCTGTTGTTGGGGCACATTTTATGCCTCAGTTAACTAAAAAAATGGGCGAGCAAAAAGTACTTGCGTTGGCATTTATAGGCTATGGGGCATCATTTGCTTTCTTTTTACAAACGGGTACTGCGTTATTGGTAATAGGGGCTGTGTTTAGCGGTATTGGCTTTGGTTTTAGCATCCCACTATTAAACCATATGACCGTAGAGCGTAGCGCAGCCTCTGTTCGCGGTCGTAACCTCTCTTATTTCACAATGGCTGTTTTTTCTGGGCAATTTTTAACATCGCTTGTTGAATATATCCCAGGAGGCACTCGCAATATTTTTATTAGCTGTATCAGCTTATGTGCACTCACTGCGCTGTACTTATTTGTTAAAAAAAATCATTCACAATTAGTATAAAAGAGGTTTTTATGTCAGAGTCATTTAAATTAATAGCCGGTAATTCATTTCCAACAGTTACTGCACACTTGCTCGATGGGACAACCGCAGATCTAAGTAAGCCGCACGGTGGCGCCGAGTGGCAAATGCTCGTGGTATACAGAGGCAAGCATTGCCCGCTTTGTATGCGTTACTTAAATTTACTAGAAGCGCAATTACCCGCATTAAAGGCACTTGGCGTGAGCGTTTGTGCCGTTTCTGCAGATAGCCGCGCGCAGCTAACACAAAGCATGGACACGCTCGCGGTTAGCTTTCCTATAGCTTATGATTTAACGCAGCAGCAAATGAAACAACTTGGGCTGTATATTTCCTCACCTCGCTCTGAGCAAGAAACCGATCACAACTTTGCAGAGCCCGCGATATTTGTCGTAAATAAGCAAGGGATATTGCAAGCTGTAAATATTTCTAATGCCCCGTATTTACGCCCTGAATTAGACGTGGTTGTAAGAGGCTTAAAGTTTATTAAAGAGCAAAATAACTACCCTATTCGCGGCACTGTTGTGTAACCATTTAAATTGCAGCCGTGGCGTTTATTACCTGACGGCTGCTTTATTAAGGCATAAGCTTTCATGAAAAACTTATTTAGTAATCTTTTAAATTTAGCCAGCGCGCTTTTTATGTTTAAGTTTGCCCTGCCAAAGTTATTAGCAGCGCAAGTAAGCGTTAAAACCTTTAGCTACTTTGCGCAGGTACTGCCCGTTAACGCTAAAATTTATATGTATAGCGTTGGTTTACTGGAGTTGGTAGTGGGTTTAATGATGCTTGCTCTTTTGTTTATTAAAAATGAAAAGCAAAAAGCACTGTTTACCTATGTTGCATATGTTTTATTGGCGGGTACGTTAATTGGGGCGCTGTTACATGAATATTTTGTTCGCCCCGAGCCAATTGCTCAGTTAGTGACTTACTCAGGCTGTTTTTTAGTTATATGTGCCATTCAATTTTTAGCCTATAAAAAGGCGCTAATAGCGCGTTTTGAGTGACTTTAAAGTGTTAAACGGTAGGTGTAGAAACAGCGCCTTTTGTACTAAAACGTGTAGTTACAAAAAAGCCCTGCATTAACAGGGCTTTTCATGAAAATTTCTTTACACTGTAAAGGTTGGAAGACTAGAAAGGAATGTCGTCATCAAAATCTATTGTTGGTTCCATAGGATTTGATGCACCGCCCTGAGGGGCGTTTTGCGGCTTAGGTGCAAAACCACCTTGCTGCTGTGGCGCATTACTTTGCCCAGGAGCAAAGCCACTGTTGTTTGATTGTTGGTATTGGTTATTTTGCTGTGGAGCAGGTGCTGCAGCTGGGCGTTGTGCTGGTGCAGCTTGTTGCTGTGGTGCATAACCACCTTGCTGGCTGTTTTGAGCTTGGTTGTTTTGACCATAGCCACCGCCTTGTTGATTATTTTGGTAACCGCCACCTTGTTGGCCGCCTTGATTACCTTGATAACCACCACCTTGCTGATCGCCACCGCGAGCGCCTAGCATTTGCATTTGACCCGTAAAGCCATCAACAACGATTTCTGTTGTGTATTTTTCTTGGCCTTGTTGGTCGGTCCATTTACGTGTTTGAAGTTTACCTTCAACGTAAATTTGCGAGCCTTTACGGCAGTACTCACCAACAATTTCAGCTAGCTTGCCAAAAAATACTACACGGTGCCATTCAGTTTTATCAACCATTTGGCCAGTGTTTTTGTCTTTATAGCTGTCTGACGTTGCTAAGGTAATATTTGCTACACCATTGCCATTAGGCATGTAACGAACTTCAGGATCTTGTCCTAAATTACCAACCAAAATTACTTTGTTCACACCGCGTGCCATGGAACCATCTCCTATAAACGTTAGATTAAACCAGCTACTTTACGTGCTTGGTCTAGGTCAAATTCTTTATCATTAATCTTTAAATAGCTGCGGCTTTCGTCGCGTACTACTGTTGCTTCTATTACGCCAGGTAAAGCAACTAGCTGAGAAGCAAGTGCTTGAGCTTGCTCTTCAGAACTTAAATTGGTCATTAAACTAATAACTTTACTTTTCGGTGGGACTTGCATTTTCCACGCAATAATAAGCCATATTAACCCAACAAGTGCTGCTGCCGCAAACACAGCTTGCGTACTTGTAGTTTGGGCAACATAACCCCCTAAAATACCACCTAAAAAAGCCCCCAAAAACTGGCTAGACGAATACCCACCCATAGCGGAACCTTTTTGGCTAGCGGGCGCAANATACGCGATACAAGCGCAGGCATAGTGGCTTCTAAAAAATTAAATGCTACAAAATAAAGCAACATACAAATGGCAATGCCAACCACGCTATTCACCCAAATAGACATAGCAAACATACTAATAGAAAGCAGTGCTACTGAGCCAATAAACGCCTGTTTTTCTTTTTCTTTTTTAATGGCAATAATCATAATAGGGACCATTAAAATAAACGCTAACAGCAATACTGGAATATATAAATACCAATGGTGGTTTGCCACTAAGCCATCTTTTATTAGTTGGCTGGGTAGCACCACAAAAATAGTGGTTAGCGTTAAATGTAGCAGTAATACGCCTGCATTTAAGCGCGATAATTGTGGATGCTTAATAAGCTTTTTAATATCACTAAAGCTTGCCAAGGTATCGCCTTTGGGCGCTTTGTTTACTGCGTTTGGCACTAAAAATAAAATAATACCAATACCGAACACGGCAAGTATTGCTGTTAACCAAAATACCCCCGCGACACCCCACGACGCGGCAACAATAGGGCCAAGTAACATAGCAAAAGCAAAGCTCATGCCTATACTCATACCAATTACGGCCATTACTTTAGGGCGCTGTTCGTCGCGGCTTAGATCGCTGGCAAATGCAAGCAGCGCACTGGCTATAGCGCCCATACCTTGTAGTGCACGGCCCACTGTAACCATTTGAATAGATTCAGCAAGGGCTGCAATAACAGAGCCCAATGCAAACACAACTAAGCCACCAACAATGACTTTTTTACGGCCTATTTTATCTGACAAACGCCCCATAGGAATTTGCAATACCGCTTGCGTTAAGCCATACGCGCCAATAGCAAATCCTATCCACATAGGCGAAAAACCATCAAGCGATTGGCCATAAATAGCCAATACAGGCATCAGCATAAACAAGCCGAGCATTCTAAATGCAAACACACTCGCCAGCGATACAGCGGCGCGCTTTTCTCGTGAATTAAGTGAAGATGCGGTCATTATCTGCGTATTCTTACGATATGAAAAATTTAGGCTGGGATTCTACCACAAGCTTGGCAATAATTAATCGCCTATAAGTAAGGATTTTTTCGTTGATCATTGATTAATAATGTTTCGTATTATGCGATACTGGACAAATAATTTTGGTAATAAACGAGATAGCATGGAAAACATTGAAGTCCGAGGCGCCCGTACGCACAATTTAAAAGACATCAGCCTAACCATCCCACGTGATAAATTAATTGTTATCACAGGCCTATCTGGTTCGGGAAAGTCATCACTGGCATTTGATACTTTATATGCAGAAGGACAGCGTCGTTATGTTGAGTCACTTTCTGCCTACGCAAGGCAATTTTTATCGTTAATGGAAAAGCCTGACGTTGATCATATTGAAGGCCTTTCTCCCGCCATTTCTATTGAGCAAAAATCTACATCGCACAATCCTCGCTCAACAGTGGGTACCATTACCGAAATATACGATTACTTGCGTTTAATGTTTGCCCGCGTGGGCGAACCACGATGCCCAACCCACGACTTACCGCTTGCAGCTCAAACAATTAGCCAAATGGTTGATACCGTTTTAGCACTGCCAGAGGGCACTAAGCTGATGCTTTTAGCGCCAGTGGTTAAAGATCGTAAAGGTGAGCACGTTAAATTACTTGAGCAACTTGCAAGCCAAGGCTACATTCGTGCTCGTATAGACGGTGAAGTATGCGACTTATCAGATCCGCCAACACTTGAGCTTCATAAAAAACACACTATTGAAGTCGTAGTTGACCGCTTTAAAGTAAAAGATGGCCAACAGCAGCGTTTAGCAGAGTCGTTCGAAACCGCACTTGAGATGTCTGGCGGTGTGGCAAATGTAGCCTACATGGACGACAGCACGATAGAAGAAATGCTGTTCTCGGCAAATTTTGCCTGCCCTACCTGTGGCTACGCAATGACCGAGTTAGAACCGCGCTTGTTTTCGTTTAATAACCCTGCCGGCGCGTGTCAAAGCTGTGATGGTTTAGGCGTACGCCAATACTTTGATCCTAACCGTGTGGTACATAACCCAGAGCTCAGCCTTGCCGGTGGTGCTATTAAAGGCTGGGATAAACGCAGCTTTTATTATTTTCAAATGCTACAGGCGGTCGCCGAGCACTATAACTTTGATTTAGATGTGCCATTTGAAAAGCTGGCTAAAGAATCGCAAAAAATTATTTTAGAAGGCTCAGGGCAAACAAAAATAGCCTTTAACTACCGTAACGACAGAGGCGATTTAATAACACGCAACCACGAGTTTGAAGGCGTGTTAAACAACATGAACCGTCGCTATCGCGAAACTGAGTCAAACTCAGTGCGTGAAGAGCTCGCTAAATATCAAACTAGCCAAGCGTGTCCTAGTTGTCATGGCTCGCGTTTACGCCAAGAAGCACGCCACGTATTTATAGGTCAAACAAACCTACCTGCTATTACGACTATGAGTATTGGCGAAGCGATGGACTTTTTTGAAGGGTTATCGCTAACAGGCCAAAAAGCTCAAATAGCTGAAAAAATCCTGAAAGAAATTCGCGACCGCTTATCGTTTTTAATTAATGTAGGCCTTAATTACTTATCACTTGAGCGCAGTGCCGATACCCTCTCCGGTGGTGAAGCCCAGCGTATTCGTTTAGCCAGCCAAATAGGTGCAGGCCTTGTAGGCGTAATGTACGTACTGGATGAGCCATCAATTGGTTTACACCAGCGCGATAACGACCGTTTATTACAAACGTTGGTGCATTTACGCGACTTAGGTAATACCGTTATTGTTGTTGAGCACGACGAAGACGCGATTCGCGCAGCCGAT
Source organism: Pseudoalteromonas sp. TB51 (assembly GCF_000498055.1). Taxonomy (NCBI): domain Bacteria; kingdom Pseudomonadati; phylum Pseudomonadota; class Gammaproteobacteria; order Alteromonadales; family Pseudoalteromonadaceae; genus Pseudoalteromonas; species Pseudoalteromonas sp. TB51. Next base: position 2,471 of record NZ_AUTO01000198.1, on the reverse strand, counting down.
CACATTATTGATATTGGCCCAGGCGCGGGAGTGCACGGCGGACACATTATTGCACAAGGTACACGTGACGATATTTTAGCCACTAAAGACTCGGTAACTGGCCAGTTTTTATCAGGCGTACGCAAAATAGAAGTGCCACAAGAGCGTAACCCAACCAGCGACAAATGGCTTGAGCTATTTGGTGCCACAGGTAATAACCTAAAAAATGTAGACTTAAAAATTCCATTTGGCTTATTAACCTGTATTACAGGGGTATCAGGCTCAGGTAAATCAACGCTCATTAACGATACACTCTTTAAGCTTGCGCATACCGAGCTTAACGGCGCGACCACAGCAGAAGCCGCGCCTTACAAGTCAATTAGTGGCCTTGATCATTTTGACAAAGTGATTGATATTGACCAAAGCCCAATTGGTCGTACACCGCGCTCAAACCCTGCAACCTACACAGGTATTTTTACCGGTATTCGTGAGTTATTTGCAGGGACACAAGAAGCCCGCTCTCGCGGCTATAAAGTAGGTCGCTTTAGCTTTAATGTAAAAGGCGGGCGCTGTGAAGCCTGCCAAGGGGATGGCGTAATTAAAGTAGAAATGCACTTTTTACCTGATGTATATGTACCGTGTGATGTATGTAAGGGCGCGCGCTATAACCGCGAAACCTTAGAAGTACAATACAAAGGTAAAAACATTCACCAAGTGCTCGAAATGACCGTTGAAGACGCGCACGACTACTTTGATAAAATACCTGCAATAGCGCGTAAACTTAAAACGCTAATGGACGTTGGTTTATCGTATATTCGCCTAGGGCAAGCTGCTACCACGCTCTCTGGTGGTGAAGCACAACGTGTAAAACTGGCTCGTGAGCTTTCTAAACGCGATACAGGTAAAACACTGTATATACTTGATGAGCCAACAACCGGCCTTCACTTTGCCGATATTGAACAGCTACTTGTGGTATTACATCGCCTGCGCGATCATGGTAATACCATTGTGGTAATTGAGCATAACTTAGATGTGGTTAAAACCGCAGACTGGGTGGTTGATTTAGGCCCTGAAGGGGGGGCTGGCGGCGGTGAAATACTCATTGCAGGCACGCCTGAAGAAGTAGCCGAATGTGAACGCTCGCATACTGGGCATTACCTAAAGCCCCTATTAAACTAACTGGGGTTTATTACCTCATACGATAAGGAAAGTCGGTGTTAAGGCGTTATAAAATTATAAAATGGCGAGCCAGTAGGCTATTTAAACAGCTGCAAAAAAAATTGCAGCCTCTTAAAGCTGATATTGATAAGCATATTAAACCCATATGGTTTAGCCTTAGCACCGCGCAAAAGCTTTACTTAGCAGCGCTTATATCTGTGATTTTCTTTAAATCCTGGTCACTTTGCGCGCTTTTAACAATGACTGCCTTGGTAATTGAATTTTGGCCAAAGTTTAATAAACTCTGGCACTCTTTAGCAGGCAAAGCTTTAATTTTGGTTTTTTATGCAACCATTGCTAATTTTGTTTTGGCAAATGCAAGCAGTATTGTTAACGATGTAACTCACGTATCAGCTGCAAACATGAGCTACACACACAATTTTGCAACTTTGATATATTTACCCATTTGGGCATTAGGAATTACACTCTGTACATTACTAATATTTCAATTTATTTTACCCTTTTATATCATAATGCTGTTACTTATAAAGCCATTTGGATCGCAAAGCATTAAATATATAAGTCAAAGCTACTCTCCCTTACTTACCGCATCTATTAGATTAATATTAGCCTTCATAACTTTAAGTACCCTCTATCCTTTATTGGACGATAGGGATGAAGCAACATTTCTATCAGATATAGAAAACGGTTTCTATTTTGGAAGAGAGCTGGCTAGTGACTCTCCTGAAGTGAAGGGGCATGCTATGGTCAACCTAAATGAAAGGCTGGCTAAACAGGAAACAAAAACTCAACCCAGCTCGCAAAAAGCAGAAGAAATAAATGAATTCGCCGAATCTGCAAGTTCATTTGTTGCTACTGAAGGTTATTTTGGGCGTAGTAAACACCTTATAGCGATGTTTGCATTTAATTACGAAGCGGATGAATACTCAAGGTGTAAAAAAGCCAAAAATAGCAAAGTGGTAGAGTTGAACGATTACGAAATAGTAGAGATTACGCCAAATGAAACTATGCCTTATGGCTATTCTTTTATTGTAAAAGCCTGCGAATCGCCTGCGTTTAAGTCCACTAGCTAATAAATTATAGCTTTTTTAAGTGATGAATGAAGTATTAGAAGTTATAAAAAAATGCCGCTAAATTTAGCGGCATTTTTATTTGCTTATACTAGGGCGTGTTGATTTTTGATGGTTGAATTTGCAGCAGCATGTTTGGTTTTTAGGCAAGGCAGAGCCTATGAAGTGTGGTTACTCCCCATAAATAGGCGATAACGCAGCATAAATGCCAAACATGCGCTGCCCTTCGGGTTCTGCCTAGGG
>NZ_AUTO01000197.1:0-35527 GCF_000498055.1 Pseudoalteromonas sp. TB51 | reverse complement strand
CGGCTGCTTCGTAGTTGTCTTTTTCAATGCTAATAAGTGTATCGCCACGAGAAACCACGCCACCTGCTACAAAGTTAGGGTGCCAGCTAATTACTTCGCCCGACACCTGCGCCGCCAACTGCGTATTTTCTAATGGTTTTATTTCGCCATAGCTGTTTATTATTACTTGATGATTATTAGCTTCTACAGGCTCAACTTGCACGGTGGGGCGTGTATCTACTGCTGTGTTACTTTGATCTTCTTGTGCAATAGCGTTTATTCCCATAAAGCCCACTACACCAATGGCTAATGCTACAAATGGGAACACCCATCTCAGTGAATTTGATTGCATATCCTAATTACCTCATATTTCTACTAACACTATAATAACAGAGCGCAATAAAACATTAACCTGACATTTGTAAGCAACTGTTACAAATCAAATTGGGAACTAAATATAGCTGTGTACCCGTTAACAAACATCTGCTATTCATCGCATTTATTATATTTTGTTACAAACTTTTACTATTTAAAATCAACAAATTACAGGTTTAGGCTATTATTTCATCGAGAAGATGTGCGAACAAATTTTAATTTACGTACAGTCACATTAAATAAATAACAGCGAAAAAGATTATTACAATGAAATTAACAACCCTTGCGCTAACACTTAGTGTAGCGCTTAGCGGCCACGCACTGGCTAGCGATAAAAAAGAAGACAAAAAACCACAAACCCTAAGCGAAATGGTCGAAGGACAAACCGAATTTTCAGGTATTTTTAATTTATACCAAGACCCAAAAACCGGTGAGCACTTAATGGTGATCACCGAATCGCAGCTTAATACCCCTTTTGTATACTTTGCCCATACAGTCGACGGTGTCACTGATGCTGGGCATTATCGCGGTGCCTATAGAGAAACCAAGCTTATTGAGTTTAGAAAATACTTTGACCGCATAGATATAGTTAGCAAAACCCCTCGCTATAAATTTGATCAAAACAGTGCCATTGCCAAAGCAAGCAATGCCAATATTAGCGAAGCCGTTTTAGCCAGCATTAAAATAGAAAAAGAAGAACAAGGAAAAATAGCCTTTAAGGTCAATAAGTTATTTTTAAGTGAGGCGCTACACAAGGTATCGCCAACGCCAAACCCAGCCGATAAAAAAGCTAAAAAACGCTTTAAAGTGGGTAAATTAAACAGCAAAAAGTCGCGTATTGTTAAGCAGCGTCCTTACCCAAACAACTTAGATGTGGTTGTAGATTACGTATTTAGTAATGCCAGCCCCACCGTGCGTGGTACAAGCGCAGTAAGCGACCCGCGCAATGTCTCTGTTAAGGTGCAGCACTCTTTTGTTGCATTACCAACAAACGACTATAAACCACGTAAAGATGACGCGCGCATAGGCTATTTCACCAATCAATTTGATCTAATGACCTCGACCGATTGGGCGCCATATGAAGATGTTATTAAACGCTGGGACCTACAAAAGAAAAACCCTAGTGCTGAGCTTTCTGAGCCAGTAAAGCCAATTACCTGGTGGATAGAAAATACCACCCCAGTAGAGTGGCGCGACACAATACGCGATGCCGTACTTACCTGGAATAGCGCTTTTGAAAAAGCCGGTTTTAAAAACGCACTAGAAGTTAAAGTACAACCCGATGACGCAACCTGGGATGCTGGTGATATTAACTACAACGTATTACGTTGGACTTCATCACCTAAACCGCCATTTGGTGGCTACGGGCCAGCTCTTGCCAACCCGCTAACCGGTGAAATACTTGGCTCAGACATTATGCTTGAGTTTGTGTTTATGAAAAACCGCTGGATTTACGACACGCTTTACACACAAGGCACAATGAGCCACGGCGAAAACCTGCACACAAGTGGCGATTTAAATTGCTCACTAGGCCATGAAATTCAACAAAACCTATTACTTGCTAAAGGCTTAGCAACAGGTGCCTCGATTGATGACAATGAAATGATTCGCCAAGGTTTAACTCAGTTAATTCTTCATGAAGTAGGCCATACACTAGGCTTAAACCACAATATGAAATCGTCTATTTTGTGGGATGAAAAAGAGGTTCATGATAAAACCAAAACCCAAGGCATAGTTACAGGCTCAGTGATGGATTATGCGCCGGCCAACATAGCCCCCATTGGTGTACAGCAAGGCGATATTTTTCAAACCAAACCAGGCCCTTATGACGATTGGGCTATAAACTATGGCTACAGCACAGCCCTTGAAGATGAAACCGCAGAGCGCGCACGCCTAAATACTATATTAGCGCGCTCTAGCGAGCATGCGCTTGCCTTTGGTAACGATGCCGACGACATGCGCGCACCGGGTCGCCATATAGACCCACGGGTAATGATAGGCGACCTTTCATCAAACCCTGCAGCCTATGGCGCCGACCGTATGGCGCTAATTAATACGTTATTTACTGAGCTAAAAGATAAAGCCACAGTAAAAGGTGAGTCTTACCAACAACTGGTTACCTCAGCTAATAGTTTATTTGGCCAATACCGCTCGCAAGCGGGCATTGTTTCTCGCCAAATAGGTGGCGTATATGTTGAACGTGCCGTTGTGGGCGACCAGCATGCTGATAAACCCTTTACCCCCGTACCGCTTGAGCGCCAAACACAAGCAATGAACATACTTGCTAAATATGTATTTGCGCCAGATGTACTCACTAGCATGCAACCACTGTATAACTATTTACAGCAACAGCGTCGCGGCTTTAGCCATTATGGTAAAAATGAAGACCCTAAAGCGCACAAAATGATTTTAGGCATGCAAAAAACAGTACTTGCGCAATTGCTGCACCCTGCTGTTATGCTGCGTATTTCAGACACCGCGTTGTACGGGAACGAATATAGCCTAACGCAATTTATGGACGACCTAACTGCCAGTATTTTTGTTGATAGCAAAGAGAGCACGTCTATTAGCCGCAATCTACAAATTGAGTATGTAAATCAGCTTATTGCTATTGCAGGCCTAGGCAAAGCCAGTAAACACGACAATTTGGCAAAAACTGCCGCGCTCTATCAGCTAACGCAAATAGCTGATACAAGCGTAGGATGGGGAGCCGATACAACAACTAAAGCGCATAAAAAGTATATTGATCACTTAATTGCTAAAGCGTTAGAAGCTTAATTAACTAAATCAAACAGGCCACGTAATACGTGGCCTGTTAATTTATAAATAAATTGTGCCTTTTAAATACCGCACAGCGTTACCGGTTAAGGTCACTGTATTTTCGCCTACTTCGCATTGTATAAAACCACCACGGCTTGAAGCCTGATACGCGTTTAATTTATTTTTACCTAATTGCTGTGCCCAGTAAGGGGCAAGGCCGGTGTGAATAGAGCCCGTAACAAAATCTTCTTCGCCGCCACTTGCTGGCCAAAAATAACGAGACACAATATCGTACTCAGCAGAACTCGCTGTCGCGACCACATCTAGTGGATATAAGGTTTTTAACAAATCAGACTCAGTGGTTAAATCATGAATTTGTTGAGCATTTTCGTATATAGCAAAATATGCTTGGCGGTTTTTAAGCAACTTAATAGGTTGTATAGACAACCCTTTCAATAGCGCATCGGGTACCGCTTGTACTTCATCTGGCGCTTGTTTAGGAAAGGTCATAGCAAAACTGCCATCGCTATTTTTATTAACAATAAGCTCCCCTACAGCCGCGGCGTTAAAGCGCACTTGGCTAAGGTTGTGCTGCTCGCACAAAACATACGCAGCAGCGAGCGTAGCGTGGCCGCAAAAATCTATTTCCATTAATGGCGAAAACCATCGTATTGCAAAACTGCCATCTGCCAAAGGGCACGTAAACGCAGTTTCAGAAACATTATTTTCAGCGCCAATATTAAGCATTAACTCATCACTAAGCCACGACTCAAGCGGGATCACAGCCGCGTAATTGCCTTTAAATAACTCGCTGGTAAACGCATCAATTTGATGGATGGTGAGTTGCATAGGTTCCCCCCTAAATTAATTAGAGTTTAAACCTGCCACATAGCCATTAAATAATCACTATTAATTTTATAGTTAAGCCATTGCGGGGCGCATTTTATAATATTGCATACATGCAAATTGCACGGCATTTGTAAGTAGTAGCATAACAAACATTAAAATATGCGAGGTGCTGGGCATAGCACTGCTTAGCTCTACAAATAAGCCACAGGTACCTGCTACAAACTGTAAGCTAAAGTAGCGGGCGCTTAAATTGCTAATATTGCCACTGCGTAAGGTTTTATACGTTTGCGGCATAACCCGCACTGAGCTCATTACCAGCCCTACGTATGTAAGGGCGTTGAGCACCGATGATGTTTCTAGGCTTTTATTTAACAGCAATAAAAAAGGTAATAACGAAAAGCCAAGCATAGCCACAAGCTGTATACGTTCAGCTTTTGCGGCGTTATAGCGTGCAAAGTAATATAAAATTAAACCACTTAGCGCTCCAGTTACAAAAAATGGTAAAGCAATAAAGTAGCGTTCAAAATAAATATTGTAGGTAATAAAGTAGAGGCTTTGCGCTAAACCAAAGGTCATCATTAATAGTGATAACCCCGACACACTGCGATTCTTTCTAATTTTGCTCAATAGCGGTAAAAAGCTAAAAACTAAAATAAAAGCCGACAAAATAGGTAGATAGTGCGCCAAAACAACCTCGCTCGTTACTTAAATGTTAATATAAAACCTGCCTGAAACAATAAATAAACATATGTTTTTAAAAGGGTTTTAAAGTGAGCGCGCATTGTAATGATGAATACATTTTACTCAACAAATTAGCGTAAACCTATATTAGGCACTGGCAAGATAGCTGTACAAAAAGCGTTACTTTAAGTGAACACCAGAGCCTCTTTGCATTTAAAAGTTACCAACCTTACACCACAGCTTAAACACATTTTACTCTAGAGATCGGCTCGCTCTAAAACAATTATTGTGCATTCATCGCACAACTATGAAATAGAACTGATAATTGTTATCATACGCAGGTCCGTGGCAATTACACAAAAAATAAACTATGAGAAAAACACTTTTTAAAATTCACAGCTGGGTAGCCCTTATAGCGCTTATTCCGCTGCTTGTTATCAGTATAACTGGTAGCGTTTTGGTATTTAAAAGCGAGATTGACGGCTTACTAATGCCAGACAATCACTTTGTTGTACAACAACAAGCCAACCGCTTACCTATTGATACACTTATAACAAAAACTCAAAAAACCTACCCTGAGTATGTCGTAGGTAGCTGGGAAATATTTAACGATAATACTGCTGATCGGGTTTATTTAATTAAACGCGGTACAGAGGACTGGTATAAATTTCATTTAGATCAATACACGGGCAATATTTTATCGGAGCCAGTAGGTACTAGCCATTACTTTACCGACTGGTTTTTAGACTTACATTACACCTTTTTACTTAACGATTTAAAAAGCTTACCAGGGCAAACTGGCACTGTTTTAGGGTTCTTTTTTGCGGTGTTTTTTTTAGTACTGGGTATTACGGGTCTTATTATTTATCGTAAGTTTTGGCAGCGTTTATTTAGCGTACGCTGGCGTGCAACTCTGCAAATAGTGCTTAGCGACATTCATAAAATGACCGGCGTAATTGGCTCGCCAATTATTATAATTTTAGCCATCACCGGCGGCTACTTTAACGGCGCGGTGTGGTATCACGAAGTAATTGAACACGCAGAAGAAGAGCACTTTGTATTAACTAAAGATTTATACAATGAAGAGATTTCTTTTCAGCACGTACTTGATGACAGCCAAAAGCAAATACCCACCTTTAATGGTACGTTTTTAGTAATGCCGCTTGAGCCAGACGAAAACATAACGTTATTTGGTGAGGTTGATACCAGCAACCCGCTTGCCAGTGAATATGCCAATACCGTGACTTACAATAAGCTAACGGGCGAGCATATGGCTAACTGGGACATTCGCGAAGTGGGTGTAGGTTGGCAAGTAATTGATAGCTTTAGAAAACTACACTTTGGTTATTTTGCAGGGCTCATTAGTAAAATAATTTGGTGTGTTATTGGTTTAAGCCCAGTTTGGCTTGGCGGTACTGGCTTTTATTTATGGTTTACTCGCCGTAAGCGTAAAAAACAGTCTCAAAAAAACCGCTTAAGTAAACACCGCACTGTAAGTGCTTGATTAAAAAATCACCTCACTGTAATGTTAAAAATCACAGTGAGGTGATATATGAAATATTTAGTTTTTACACTTAGTTTATTGCTAACTGCTTGCAGTAGCACCCCGCCCGAAGCGCCAATTAAAAAAGTACAACTTACCCATATAATAAATCACTCGCTTTTCGAGCAGGTTAAAACACCTAGCGAGCACAGTATTTTTGAGCTGTCGGAGCCTGAAAAAAGCGCGTTTTTAACCTACGCACACTCGCGTTTAAACAATGTACGCGCTGATGAAATTATTTTTAATTACCTGCAAAACCAGCTCACCAACTTTAAGTATGACGGCGCCACCCTCACAGCCCAACAAGCGATTGAACGCTCAGAAGGTAACTGCATTAGTTTAGCCATACTTACGCAAAGCTATGCGCAGCTTTTAAACCTCGAAACCAGCTTTCAAGAAATGACGAGCGAACCTGTGTATGCCAAAGAAGGCAATGTAATTTATGTTGCTAACCACTTTAGAACGAAAATTTACGCCCCAAAAAAAGAAACAGATGAAGATATTATTGTAATAATTCGCGCAGGCACGTTAATTGATTACTTCCCCACTCGTGGCAGCTTTTATTCAGGCAGCGCTACGTATAACGATTTACTCTCTAACTTTTATAGCAACTTAGCGGCCACGGCACNTAGCCGAAAACAACCTTAATAAGGCTTACTCTTTAATTATGCAAGCCAACCGCTTTACGCCAAACGATGCAGAGCTGTTTAATATAGCTGGCGTGCTGCACCGCCGTGCAGGCGATTTAAAAAGCGCTCACATGATTTACCAAACCGCGCTTGATAGAAACGATATAAGTATAAATTTAATTAATAACTATCGAATATTAGCAAAAGAGCTGGGAGATAAAACACTAGAAAAACGCCTAACAAGCCAGCTTGTTGATAAAGAAATAGATCCCTACGAGCTACTCGTTATTGCTAAAAATAACTTACATCAAGGCAAGGTCACTCAAGCTAAAAAACAACTTGAACTTGCCATTGCAAAAGCCCCTTATATATCAGAGCTCTATTTAGAGCTGGCTAAAATTCGCTACCAACAAGGTAACACAGCGCAAACACAAAGCTTGCTTGAAAAAGCCATCCAGTATGAGCGCAATAAAGAAAGGCTAAACGTATATCAAGCTAAGCTTACGTCGCTAAACAAGCACAATTAACCATAGGTATTTTAAATTAGTTTAAACGCGGCTTTTGCTAATGCACTTATTACACAAGTGCATTAGCGTGTTATCGTAATTTACTTAAAGCGAGTAGTAAAAGCTAAACCAGCCACGCATTTCATCCTCAAAGCTATCGCCCTCTACGCGCGATAATCCCATATTAAAGGTTAAATCGTTCACACCGGCTGGGCCTAATCCAAAGCTAAAATTGCCTTGATACTTTAAACCATAACTTTGTGCGTATACCGCATCATCTACCTGATGCTGTTTGTAATAAAGCCACGGCATGCCTTCTTTAAAGCTAAAACCACCGCCATAACCCATGTAGCGCTCAGCAGTTGTGCTATAAAATGGCAGCTCTGATGAAAGCACAAACTCACTATTTTGATGCTCGCTAATTAGGTTTGAGCTAAATCCGCCTAGCGCTAAGCTGCTATCATCGCGCTGCTTTTGAGTAAAATTAATATAAAGCGGCACATCAAACGCTTTACCAAATACTTTGGCCGCTAAATCATAGCCATCCCAATTATTGTTTTTACTGCTGCCATCGTAATACTGGGCATTAACACTTTGCCCTATAGCAAATGCTTGGCGGTCGTACTGCCAGCTTTGTGTAATGCCTATACGTGCCCATTTATTATAGTCTTGCTTATAATCGGTATAGTTATAAGCCAGCTCTGGCGTTATGCTAAACGCCGCGTATTTAATCGGGTAACTTAAGGCTGCAAAACCACCTCGCGCAGATACATCTGCATTTTCGCTCGTTTGGTATTGTTTTGCGGTATTTAAATCATAATCAAATACACTCAATTTAAGCTTAACTGGCAGTGCGTTATATTTTGCTTGGGCGTACCCACCGTGCAAAGCATCATCATTTAAATCAACACTATAGCCCGCTTGAAGATCTAACTGTTTAAGTAAGTCGCTACTTTTAATATTTATATTTAAAGCACTTGTAGCGGCCGAGTAATACTGTGCGCCTAGCGCTAAACTCGCATGCTGATCAAGCACATCGTAGCTGCTTTGTTTACCTACATTTTCGCTATATATTTTTGCTTTAGGCAAAGTGTATTGATCAACCAAAAGCAGTGGCGCGCTATTATCAAGTGCTAAATCAGTGACTATTTCACCCTCTAGCGTACTCGGTAATTGCTTTACATTAGGCCCATCAGCAGTAATAGATAAATAAAGTAATGCCCCTTCGTTTGTTTCTAGCGGGTGGGCAACGGCTTCTTGGCCCTGAGTAAGTTTAGTTAATGTGCTACTTGTAATATGGTAGCTATAAATATCAGTTGAGCCTTTTAAGCCGGCTACAAAGTAAATTTTTTCTCCGTTTTTACTAAAGCTGGGTTGGCTTAGGTATTGATACCCGTTTGGCATAGGCACGGCTTGGCGAGTATTATTGGCAATATCTTGTATATACAACTGCCAATTCTCATTTAAATTGGCTGATACATAAGCTAATTGGGTTTCATCAGGGCTAAAAGTTGGGTAGTCGTAAGCTGTTTTTAAGCTTTTAGTAAATAAAGGGGTAATGGTTTGCGTTGCTAAGTCTACTTTTACTAATTCTGAGTAGCCACCACGTACTTGCTCGGCGTAAAGGGTTTCTCCATTATTTGTAACACTAAAGCGGCGTAAGCCAGCAAGTTTAGTTAATTGCTCAACTTTTCCGGTTTCGGTGTTATAACTAAAAATATCAGACACTTTGTTATAAATACCCGTCTCTTCACGTGTATAAGCATTAAAGTAAAGTGTACTGTTATTTACCCATTGTGGATTAGCAATTCCCGCTCTGTTTATTTGATTTAATACGTGCTTTTTCTCACGTTTAAATACACTCGGGGCGTTATCGGGTATATCCAATGCATCGTTTTCTAATAGCGCTTTTTGTGCTTTTGTAAATTCATCTTCAGCTTTAGTATTATCCTGCGTGCTATAAATAATAAGCTTGGTTTTTTTATCTTTATCGCGCTCAACAATCGCAAGTTTACTGCCATCTTTTGAAAGCGCAGGGTTGCTTGCATATAAGTTAAGCTTTAACCACAGCTCGCTGTTAAGCGCAGGCTCTGACTGCTCTTTTGCCATAGCTTTATAAATATATTGTGCAATAAAGCGGCCATATAACTTAGCCGCACTTTGGCCAAATATCCCAGTAAAGGCCTCGTTAAAATCACGCTTTTTAACTGCCTGCATACGTGTCCAAACAGCATCGAGCATTTGCGCTGAATAAGTTTGCTCTAGCCAATTTAAAAACCGGCTGCCCATTAAATACGCCATAGAGCCAGCCATAAAACCGCCCTCTGTATCGCTTAGCTGGCTATAGCTAGGCAATGCCCCCTGCTGGGCAAACTCAATTAGCATTGACTCAGTGTAGTTATCAAATAGTCGCCCTCGGCCCGTCATTTTTGACTCAAGTAAGGTTGCATAACCTTCGGCTACCCAGCGCGGCATATCACTGTAAGTTAAGTCGTAAATATCCCACACACCCCGTATTTTTTGCTGCCACGTGTTGCGTGTTGGCTGCGCTAAATGCACTAAGTGAATATATTCGTGCAATATCAGTAATTGCTGCCAGCCACTAATGTTAGAAACCACCGTATCTGATTGCGGGGGCGTAGTAAAAAGGGCCATTAAAGGATTATTAGAAGTAGGTAAAGCAAAGCCGTTGGGCGCATTTAGGGGATCAAACACCACCACATCAACTACTTTATCGAGCGCTCGGTTTTGCTGCTCAAGCACTTTACTGCGTACTATTTCAAGTTCGACCGCTGTCGATTTAGCATAATCGGCGTTTTCGGTGCTGTAATGCACATTAAAGTGCTCGGTATGAATAGTTTGCCAATCAGCAGCTAAGGTAGGTGTGGCTAATAACAAAGAAGCAGCGATGAGTGATTTTTTCATAATAATCCTTTAAATGATTGATACCACTTAGAGTATTATTAAACCAACTAATGTTGCAGTAAAAAAATGTAACAAAGCTTATGAAAGTGTATAATTTATAAGCTTTTAAATTAAGCAATGGCTTGTTTTACATGAAAAATCAATAACGCCGTTAACGCTTTATTTGGCAACCTAAAAAGGCTAAATATGTAAGTCGATTGGTATAATTACATCCAGTTACGCTGCGTTGACTCCGCCTGATAAAGAGTAAAATCAATTATATAATCAGCATCTTGCTGCTTTATATAGGGCATAAAGGCAAACCCTGATGCAAGTTGTATATACAGGCTTTTAAGCCCTGCGCGGCGCATAAAGTAGGTACTAATACTGCGTGCACTTTGCGCTTTATACAGTTCAAACACACGGTAATGCACACCTATCATACCTTTACGTACCACCATGTAAAAACGGCCGTTGTCTTCATGCAAATAATAGCCATAACGCTGATAAGCAAGCGTTACCAATCCCGCTAAAACAAGTAATACTCCCAAGCTAAGCCAGGCATTAAAGTCACCTAAGTAACAGCCTAACAGTACAATAGCGCTTGGAATTAAGGCATAAAAGCTCAAGTTTTTATAAAGTAAGGCCGGTTCTGCGCCGTTAAACTGCAATTTTTTGCTATTAAACCACGGGTAAATCCATTGGCAAACGCTATCTACTTGCTCGCTATTTAAAACGGGTAACACTAAGGTTTGTTTATTTTTTTTAGCAGCCACACCCGCCGCTATACCGCCGCTACTTGCTTGTAAGCACTCAACGGTAAAACGCTTTAGTAACCGCCCCATTAGGTTTTGTTTTATAACTATAGATTGCACTTTATCCATGCTCATAGACAACTGATGGCGCTCTAATAAGCCGGCAATACGTTTAAATTTTTGGCCTTTAAAGTAAAGCTCAAAGTTATAAAAACGAATAAGCGACATACCTACCGACAACATCACAGCCGTTAAAACAAGCAAAGCAATAAGCGTTATCATGGCAAAGGTTGCAGCACTTGCCAGTAAACCAAGCTCTTGCTGATAAAACCCCTCTACCTTAGCAATAATTTGCTGCTCTAAAAAATCTACCAACACATTTATAAAAGGCGCAATAGCGGCCATTGCTAATATAGCCATATTAGACATTAAGCCAAATTTAGCGATTTCTTTATTACTGATACGTAAGCTATTTTCTGCTTCAAAATGCTCGCTTGAGGGTGTTTGCTCGTCGGGTTGCTGCTGCGCTTTAAAGGCAAAAATTTGTTTACGCATTTGCTGTGCATAGGCTTTGGTAACACCTGGCAATACCGCCTCTTGGGTTACGCTGCCTGCGGCATCAAAAATACAATTAACCAAATTAACGGGCGTAAAATAAAAAGGCTCAGCAATATTAACGTTTTGCACGCGCGAAAATTTTAACGTTAGGCGCTCTTTTTTAAACACCCCTTTGTTAAGCAAAATTTCGTGATCGTCGCTAATGCAAAACTTAAAATTTATGTAATATAAAATTGAATATATTAGCAGTGTCACTATCGCAATAGCACCTGCAACTTGCGCCCAAAACAGCTTGTTTTCTACTTGTGTTACAAACACCACAAGCATAGGCAGCAGGTTTAAAAGCCCGTCTTTTACAAAGCGCACACTAAAATACACCACAAAATACAATACCGCCCAAGGCGATACTTTTTGCCAATGTAGTGAGCTACTTTGCTCCTCGCTAATGGTATTACTCATTTGCTAATTCAACCTGCGCGGGTGTGTCGTCTTGGCGATAATTTTGTACAAATTGGCGTATGTTTTTGCACTGCTCGTGGGTTAAGCCACTTATTTGTAAATCAGCACTGACCCCGCCGGCACTAAATAACTTTAAACTGGCTAACTTTAGTTTTCGCTCAATAGGGCCTTGGTGAATTTCCATATGCTGTACACGCGCGAGGGGCAAAATAGTTATTTGCTGCCAAATAACCCCTTTTTTAAACGCAATATCGTGATTGCGCAGCGCAAAGCCCTGCAGCTTAATACTCAGGGCGTTATAAAACATTGAAATCAATATTAAAATAGGCACGCCTATCAGCAAGTAGGTTTGCGCTTTGTTAGCAAACGCTTCGTTAAAGTAACAAACAGCAAACAGTACCGCGCAAAAAGGAATGTAAAACGCCAGCCAATTAAGTTGCACGTGTAGTAACGCTTTATCGGCCAAGGGGTTAAGCTGTATTTCGCTATGCTTAGGTAAATCCATTACTTGCTGATTATCAAACACGATTTTAAGTACCTTTCCTATTTACTGACTGTTAGCCCAGCTGATTGTAGTAACTAACGTATGGCTTTGTTTAGGCTCAAGTGTCACCTTATCTTCTAACACATTGGCGGCTTCTAAACACACCATGCTCAGGTATTCATCGTCAGCAAAATTAGATAAACGCTTAGATTTTTCTATCCATGGGTTCCACAGCACACACGAGCTTGAGTTCTCGCGGCTTACATTAATAATCCCATCAGGGGTGTGAATGTGTTGCTGCTTAGCGGCCTGGGTATAAACCATATCGGTTTCGCGGGTAAACTTCACTGGCGCATTTTGCGCAAACGGCCCTTCGCCAAATTCAATATATTGCGCGCCTTGTAAACCTTCTACATGGGTGTGTTTTATATCTGAGGTAGGAAAATAGCTGTGCAAAGCCTGCGTATAGCTAAAAGGGCTATTACTTAAATTAGTGGTTGTTAAACGCACCTGTAATTGCTCGCTCAAAACAAACTCAACCTTTAACGCCGAGTGGTGCGGCCAATACGTTGGGTTAACTAATTTCATGGGTAAGTTTAAGCTAATTGTAATGTGCTCATCATCTTCATGCACTGCATCAGCTTGCCATAAACTGGTACGTGCAAAGCCATGCGCTGGCCAATCTTGGTTTTCATGATTACCAAACCAAGGCCAACAAATAGGAATACCACCGCGAATGCTCACCCCTTCTTGAAACGTCTCGTTTTTAGAGACCCAAATAAGTGGCTTGTTATTTTTTGGAATGAACTCGGTAATTTGCCCGCCTTGCAAAAATATTTTTGCATCACACTTTGAGCTCGCAACTTTTATAAACTCTAGGCCGGTTTCGCTTTGTTCAATGCTAACTGATGGCGATAATTTCATGTTTTTCCCTACAATGCTGATATTAAAGATTTTTAACATGTGCATATAAACAATAATGCATGTGCAAAGTATACGCTATACTCACTAAACATTGCGTGCATAATTTGTTCATTGGCGATTAATACATACACAGCTAACTTACAAACAATTACCAATTAATAACAGCTGTTATAAATAACACTAATGCGTATAAATAATGGCCATGCTTTAGGGCAGTAAAACCGCGGCTAAGGTTAGGCAAACGCATGTTAAATTTATTAAGGTATTAATGCAGGTGGGTATAATACTAAAGTCTAAACCATAAGACTTGCCAATTATTCACAACATACGTAGTGTGCGCACCACAATGCAAACAATATGCTAATAACATTTAATAAGTTTTAAACAAAATTATACTATTTTAGTTTCTGCTCAAACTAATAAAAACCAATAAACATGGGCTCAAGCTTAATTTATTATTTGAATTCAATTTATTTGATGTGTAACATTTCGCGATTACGGCACACCTTTGGCCCATCGACGAGATAAGCAAATGCAAAAATATGACGAATTATTAGTTTCTTTACGTAAAGTAATCCGCGCGATTGACTTACATTCTAAGCAGCTAAATAAAACATCAGGTTTAACAGGCCCACAATTGCTTATAATGCAAGAAGTAGCGCACACCGATGGAATAACAGCAAGCCGTATCGCTCAGAATGTTAACTTAAGCCCGGCTACTGTAACTAATATTCTTGATAGAATAGAAAGCAGAAACCTTGTAACACGCGTTCGTAGTCAAATGGATAAACGCCGAGTGAGCTTATACCTCACCGAGCAAGGGAAAGAGTTACTAGAAAAAGCACCTCAGCCACTGCAAGAACACTTTATTGAAAAGTTTTCTGCACTTGCAGAGTGGGAGCAAAGTTTATTGCTTTCATCTATGCAACGCGTTGCAGCAATGATGGATGCTGATAAGTTAGACGCATCACCTCTGTTAGAGGTAGGCGCGTTAACTCAAACACCAAATAAATAAAAAAAATAAAAAATAAATTTAAATTAGTTCTTACATCATTCGTAAGGGGCCTTTGGGCACCTTGAATTTTTTTATTTTTTAATCAAAACCTGAGCATCAACAATGACTAAACTCTCAAAATTAACGCTAGCACTAATGCTTGGCGGTGCAGCAAGCACTGCTCATGCAGCCGATCTCGACACACTACAAAGCCAATTAAAGCAGCTTAAGCAACAAATGCAGTTGCTTGAACAGCAGCTTGCTGATGAAAAATCAAAGCAAAGCCAAATCAACAAGCAACACGAACAACAGGTTGCCGAGATCAGTAAAAAGGCCGACAACAAAGAAGTTGTTGTTGCCGCCGCTGCGCCTGAACAAGAAGATGAAGGCATTAAAATTGGCGGTGCCGTACGTTTTAACTACAGCACAAACACCTACGATGAAGACACGCAAGACCGTGGCGGCGATTTAGACTTTGAAGTATTTCGCCTTAACTTATCGGGTGAAATTAGCGACATTTCTGTAAATGGTGATTTTCGTTTTTACGATTACATGACTATTGTTAAGTATGCATACTTAGGTTACGAATTTACAGATGGCTGGGAAGCGCAAGCCGGTATTGCACCTGTACCGTTTGGTAACGGCCCATACAACTCACACAGCTACTTTTTTAGCACCAACTACTACGTTGGCCTAGAAGATGACTTTGATTTAGGTGTAACAGTAAACCGTAAACTTAAAGACAACTGGAAATTAGACCTCGGCTTTTTCAAAAATGATGAAGTAGGCGGTGTTGATGGCAGCTCAGAAGTTAACGAACGTTACTCTTACGATATTGTTGGTAGCCGTGCAACAACCGAAGGCACCTACGACGCACCAGGTTCGCGCCTTGGTGAGTACAATACCTTTGCTGGTCGTACAGTGTATCAAATAGAGCACAGTGAAAACGCTAAAACCGATATTGGCGTATCACTACTAAGCGGTGGTTTGCACGACGGTAACGACCGTGCAGGTAACTACGGCGCGTGGGCGTTTCATGTAAATAGCCAAATTAATAACTGGAATATTCAATTTCAGCACGGCGAGTACGACTACGACCTAGACGACAACAGCAACCGCTTTGTAGTTGGCGCGTTTGATTACTACGATACCGTATCAAGCGAAGCAACCATGACCAACTTTAACGTAGCTTACGACCTATCGCTTGATTGGGGCCCAGTAACAGGCGTTCAATTTTATAACGATTACGGCATTATTTACGACAAGTCTGACGACAGCCCAGATACGTGGATGAACGTAACAGGCATGAGCGTATCGGCCGGTGCATTATTTACTTACTTTGACTTTATTCAAGCACGTAACCAGCCATTTATTGGTGGCTCTGTTGCAGGTGATGGCGACACAGAACGTCGCTTTAACATCAACGTAGGTTACTACTTCTAAATAAGTAAAACATATTTAGTATTTTAAAAGGGCAAACTTAGTTTGCCCTTTTTTGCGTTTATAGGGTTCGATTTTATAACTATTTGGCCTACAATCCTAACTAACAGCCATTACTTAAAAGAGCCTAAGTGAATATAAAAGCAGTATTTATTTGTTATAAAAACTTATGGCTTAAAGCACTTGGGTTATTGTTAGTGGCTCTTGGCATTATTGGTATTGTGCTGCCGGTTATGCCTACCACCATTTTTTTTATTCTTGCGCTTACCTGCTTTACTCGCTCATCACCAGCGCTTGAACACTGGCTACTTAACCACCCTCGCTACGGCGTTACCTTACAACAATGGCAAGCGCATAAAGTAGTGCCTGTAAAAGCAAAATGCTACGCCGCGATTGGTATGCTAATTGGTTTTGTATTTTTGCTTTACTCAAACGCCCCTGTTTGGGTTATTTACCTTGTTGGCGTAATTGAAATAGCCGTTATGATTTACCTAATTTTAAGGCCCTCGCACCCACCAAGTGCTAAATAACCGCCCTTTTTTGCATGCACACACCGTTTAGGCAAAAATTTAATGTAAAGTTAAGTAAGTAAATTTGTAATGGTTAATGCAAATGATTATCATGTTCTAAATTTAATTTAATTACTGTTTCTATGGCGTTTATTAATAAGCGGGCTTTGTACAGCACAAGCCGTGCGCTCCATATTTATATTTCTACAGCTTTGTTTTTTTTGCTTATTTTATTTTGCGTTAGCGGCATTGTACTTAACCATGTTGATTGGCTTAAAAACGACAAAAACAACGGCCAAGTAAGTACCGCTATTCCTCAAGCGTTAATGGCTAAAGCAAATACTCAACTAGATACATTGCCCACCCTCTACCCAGACATAGAAGCGTTTTTTGCCGAGCAATACGCGCTCACTAAAGTTAAAAGCATTGAGTGGGAAAAAGAAGACGCGCTGGTTATGCTCGACTACCCACTACCGGCAGGCTTTGCTTACGCAGAGCTTGATTTTACAACCGGTGAGCTAAACCTAGATTACCAAACCGGTGGCTTTTTAAGCCTGATTGGCGATTTACACAAAGGCCGCCACAGTGGCGCCGTGTGGAGCTGGGTTATTGATATTTCAGCGGTATTGATGATTATTTTTTCAATCACCGGGATGATTATTTTATTTCAAAACAGAAAAAAACGCTTAGCAGGAATATGGATAACCGTTTTAGGCATAGCAACGCCTTTGGTTATTTATTTATGTTGGGTGCCACAAATTAAAGGAGTGTCTTAATGTTAAAAGTAAGTACGGTACTAAGTGCAGCACTATTAATGGTTGCCGCATTATTTCAAACAACTGCGCAGGCACAAACGCCACAGCTAGAGATTGAATTAACCCTACCCGATCTCGATGTACAACCTTACCACCGCCCATACGTAGCTGTTTGGCTAGAAACGCCAAAGCGTAAACACGTAACGACGCTTGCGCTATGGGTTCAAAAAGCAGAGTGGTTTAAAGATTTGCGCCAATGGTGGCGTAAAGCAGGTAAAACCGACATTAACTTTGACGGCATAAGCGGTGCAACTAAGCGTGCAGGTACTTACACCATTGATTGGCAAGGTAAAGATTTAGACGGCAATGCCGTAAAGCCTGGCAAATACCTTTTAAACATTGAGGTTGTGCGCGAAGAAGGCGGCCGTGATTACAGCCGCGTAGAGCTTGATTTATCGCAAGCTGGCAAAGTGACCATTGAAGGTAAAAAAGAATTTTCGACAAGTTTTGTAACCGTAAGCACTAAGTAGCTGCTACTTAATCATTTGAATTTAAGGAAATACAATGAAAATTAATTTATTAAAAACGGCTTTAATTGGCGCACTTAGCTTATCGGCGCTGGTATCTACATCGGCAAGTGCACATGGGCGCTGGTTATTACCTTCGCACACGTCATTATCTGGCGACAAAGCGCACTACGTAATGATTGACGCGAGTATTTCTAACGAAATATTTGCACCCGACAAAGCCTTTAAACCAAAAGAAAAAGGCGCAGAGTACGACGACACTCTACTTATGGCCCTTGCACCAAACGGCGAAGAAGTATCTGAGACCATTCGTGCTTATTACCTAAAGCGTAAAAGCTCAGCGGCGGTAAGCCTAAAAGAAGAAGGCACTTACCACATTGCCATGACGCAAAAGCCGATGTACATGACCTTCTACAAAAACGAAGAAGGTAAGCGCAAGCGCGTATTTGGTAAAAAGTCAGAAGCTAAATTACCAAGCAATGCAAAAGATGTAACCACAACTAAAGTTATATCTACAGTAGATACATTTGTAAGCCGTAACGGTACTTCTAAGCCTGCACAACTTGGTTTAGGCCTTGAGCTTAGCGGCCCAACGCATCCAAACGATTTATTTGTTGGCGAGCAAGCGCGTTTTCAGTTACTACAAGATGGCAAGCCAGCGGGCGAAGGCATTGAAGTAAGCATTTTAAAAGGCGATACACGCTACCGTAACGAACGTGGGGAAATAAAAGTAACAACCGATAAAAACGGCATGTTTAGCACAACCTGGAAAGAGCCAGGCCTATACCTAATCGAAACCTCTAACAAAGTTAAAGTAAACGAAGAAGGCGTAGATGCCGGTCGTTATGCTCTATTCACGACGTTAGAAGTAGCACCTGAATAATTTTTTGCGTAATTTATAAAATAAATAAAGGCCAAGCACTCGCGTGGCCTTTTTACTTTTTAATAACTTTTACTCACACTCCCCTTGAATTCGCAACCATTCGACACAAGATTGCAACTCGAGCGATCTAAACGTCTATAGCGGGCGTAAACTGTCATTTTAGTTGTTAACAACTTAGAATAACTTAGACAGTTTTTATCTTTGCACACAGGTAGTGCCTTCTATATTATGCGCTCCTTTGAAAAATCAATAGTCAGCAGCCCTTAAGGGAATCAACATCATGTTAAAGCAATTATCAGCCAAAAAAGTAGCACTTAGCCTGGCCGTTACCTCTGCGCTTGGCGCGTCTTATTCTCCTGCATTTGCTGCAGAACAAGACACTCAAGCACAAGAAAGTATTGAAGTGATTTCGGTTACCGGTACCCGCAGAAGCCTGCGCAGTATTGCCGAAAGTACCGTACCTGTAGATATTATTACCAGTGGTGATATGCAAAGCACGGGTCAACTAGAAATTAGCCAAATACTGGCCAACCAAGTACCTAGCTTTAACTACCCAAGCGCCACCATGGGTGATGGTACAGACCACGCAAAACCGGCTGTATTACGTGGTTTAGCACCCGATCACACCCTAGTGCTTATTAATGGCAAACGCCGCCACGCTGGCGCGCTATTAAACTTAGCGGGTGTTGTTGGCCGTGGTTCTACCGCTGTTGACTTAAACATGATCCCAACATCAGCCATTAAACGCGTAGAAGTACTACGTGATGGCGCAGCAGCGCAGTACGGCTCAGACGCCATTGCCGGTGTAATTAACATTGTACTTAAAGATGCCTCAGAAGGCGGCAGCGTAAGCGTAACCTACGGCGAGTACGACACCCAAATGGCTGGCGTACCTCAGCTAGAGAGCACCTACGCAGATGCCGATGGCAACCTTGCCTTTAATACCGGCGCCGACCGCGAAGTAAACGACGGCGCAAGTCGCACAATCAGCGCAAACTCTGGTTTTGAGCTTTTAGATAACGGCTTTGTGAACGTATCAATTGAGTATCGTGATAACGACTCTACGCAGCGCTCAGGCTTTGACCCGCGCGAGCAATACGACCGCTTAGAAGATGGCAGCCTAGACCCACGCGAATTTACTATCGACCGTTACAACCACCGTTTTGGTAAAGCAGAGCTTGAAGACTACGCACTGTTTTACAACATGGGTTACGACTTTGATAACGGCTATAACCTGTACTCGTTTGGTAGCTACTCAAAACGCGAAGGTAACTCAGGTGGTTTTTACCGCCGTGCAAAAGACAGCCGCAACGTGTTAGAAGTGTACCCAGACGGCTTTTTACCGCAAATTGAAACCGACGTACAAGATTACTCATTTGCCCTAGGCCTGCAAGGCGAAACTGGCGAGTGGACATGGGATGTAAGTACCAACTACGGCCGTAACGACTTTGGCTTTGGGGTTGTAAATAGTATAAATACATCACTTGGTGCCGACAGCCCAACCGAATTTGACAACGGTGCATTGGTTTACGATCAGTTTTTAGTGAACGCTACGGCAAATACAGTGCTAGATTTTGGCTTGCCAGATGACGTATTTTTTACTGTAGGTGCAGAGTACCGCCACGAAAGCTACAAAATTGAGCAAGGCGAAGAAGCCTCTTACATTACCGCTTTAGATAGCGATGGCAATCCAATTGCTGCCGGTGGCGCACAAGTATTAGCTGGTTTTGGCCCAGAAAGCGTAACCGATGAAAGCCGCCATAACGTAGCGGTATTTGTTGAGTTTGATACTTACCTAACAGAAGACTGGAACCTTGTTTTAGCGGGTCGCTACGAAGATTACACCGACTTTGGCGATACGTTTACATCAAAGCTTGCGTCGCGTTACAGCATTAACGAAAACCTATCACTACGCGGTGCAATTAGCACAGGTTTCCGTGCACCATCACTTGCGCAAAGCTCGTACCGCCAAATCTCTACCGTACTTGAGAACAACCAACCGTTTGAAGTAGGTTTATTCCCTACCGATTCAGCGGCAGNCAGCGCAAGCGCTAGGTGCTGAACAATTAGATGCCGAAGAGTCAGTAAACGTAACAGCAGGATTTATGTACACGCAAGGCAGCTTTAGCCTAACTGTAGATGCCTACCGCATTGATATTGATGACCGTATTGTATTGTCTGAAAACCTAGAGGGCGATGCTGTAGTAGAAATACTGCAAAATGCCGGCGAGCTAAACACAGAAAGCGTACGTTACTTTACTAACGCTATCGACTCGCGCACGCAAGGTGTTGATATTGTTGCTACCTACAACTTAGATTTAAGCGATTTAGGTGACTTACGCTTAAACGTAGCGGCTAACTTTAACGATACCGAAGTAACGCACGTAGACGACAACCCAAGCGAGCTAAATTCACTCGGCGATGACTACGTTGTATTTGCACGCCGCGAAGTAGGCCGCTTTGAAGAAGGCACGCCAGATAGCAAATGGAACCTATCAGCAGTATGGAACTTTAACGAATGGCAAACCACCCTTCGTGCAACGCGCTACGGTGAAGTGGCCGATATTTCAACTACCGCCGATCGCGATGAGTACATAGACCCTAAATGGATCACCGACCTAGAAGTAGCCTACCGTCCAGACGAATACTGGAAATTTGCAGTAGGTGCAAACAACTTGTTCGATCAGTACCCACAAGCAACGGTAGATAACATTGGTTACTCTGACTTTGGCCAAATATTTCCGTACACGCCATATGCACCGTACGGATTAGATGGGCGTTTCCTATACGGTAATATTACTTACAGCTTTTAATAAATAACCTAAAAGCAAACACTTAAAAAGGATGCCATGTGCATCCTTTTTTAATTACTTCTTAGTGTATTTAACCACTTATTAGTAAATCCACTTTTCATAAACACATCTCACCCCAATAAAATCAATGGCTTACAATTGGTCTCGTTTTTGCTCTACTATCCTTATACAAAACATGCATAAATAACAAACACAAAGGACTAAACATGAGCTCATCAACTGTATCTAACATTACAAAACCACTTTCACTTATTGGCGGCATTTTATTATTAAGCGGCTGTGTGTTTCATATATCGCCAAGCGTTGCCTCAGTAAAACAAACTCAGCAGTTATCACTGCCAAGTAATAACCTAGAATACTTAAACGTATTAAGCGGTGCAGGCTCTCTTGAAATAAAAGGCTCGCCCAATGCCACCAGCATAAGTGTAGATGCCACAATTTTTACCGCCGACATTGAAGACGAATACACACTCACCCTTGAGCAAAATGGCAAACAAGCTACCTTAGTTGCTAACAATAATACTGCCAGCGGTATGCGTTTTTACAGCGGCCAATCGCCACACATTGATTTAGTGGTTACCGTGCCAAGTAATTTAATGCTCGATATTGATGATGGCTCTGGCGGCATTGCAATAAGCGCCATGCAAAATAATATAGATATAGAAGACGGCTCAGGTAGCTTATCTATCAACAGCGCTAAAAACCTTACTATTGAAGATGGCTCAGGCGATATAACCCTTGAAAACATCACCGGTAACTTAGCGCTTACCGACGGCTCTGGCAGCGTAAATATTAATAATGTTAGCGGCAACGCCGTAGTTGATGATGGCTCGGGTGATATGCGCATTAGCAATGTGCGCGGCACCTTAACTGTTGAAGACGGCTCAGGCAGCATGGCCATTAATAATATTAATGGTGCGGTTGATGTAGACGATAACTCTGGCGATTTAGTCATTGAGCACGTGCAAGCAAGCGTAACCATTGAAGATGGTTCGGGCAATATTCGTGTAAACCACGCTATGGGGCTTACCATTACCGAGTCGGGCTCAGGCGATGTAAGCATTGATAACATTAACGGCCCTGTAAAAGTAGCCGATTAATTATGACTAAATGATCCATTTTCAGCCACATGACCCATTGTATTTTTAAAGCCACTAAGCCATGCTAAAAGCCTTGATACTATTAGGATATACGCGTGTTAGAAATAGCTTTAATTTACTTAGCGGCGGCCATAGTGGCTGTACCTATCGCCAAGCGAGTGGGACTTGGCTCGGTACTTGGTTATTTAATTGCGGGCATACTAATTGGCCCTTACGCCCTGGGTATTGTGGGCGATCAAACAGATGTAATGCACTTTGCCGAGTTTGGCGTAGTGATGATGCTGTTTTTGGTTGGCCTTGAGCTACAACCAGCCCGTTTATGGAAGCTTCGCCATTCAATATTAGGGCTTGGCGGCTTACAGGTCGTACTTACCGCCGCGGCTATTTTTGCGTTTTGTTATTGGGTTTTTACCATGCATTGGCAAACCGCCCTCGCCATTGGCTTAATGCTGGCGCTGTCATCAACCGCTATTGTACTGCAAAGCCTTGAAGAAAAAGGCTGGCTAAAGCAAGAAGCCGGGCAAAATGCATTCTCGGTTTTGCTGTTTCAAGACATCGCCATTATTCCTATTTTAGCGCTCCTACCACTACTGGCTTTTGCGCCGCAAAGTAGCTCCAAAGACATTAGCGACTCCATTATTGCAAGCTNAGCGGTTATCGCCGCTATTATTGCCGGCGGAAAATATGTGTCGGCGCCGTTATTTAGATACATAGCACAAACCCACATGCGTGAAATATTTACTATTTTTGCGCTGTTTTTAGTGGTGGCTATTGCCCTTGTGATGCAAAGTATTGGTTTATCTCCAGCACTCGGTACATTTTTAGCCGGTGTAGTCCTTGCCGAAAGCGAGTTTAGACACGAGCTAGAAGCCGATATAGAACCCTTTAAAGGCCTACTGTTAGGGCTGTTTTTTATCACTGTTGGCGCATCAATCAACTTTGAATTATTAGCGGATGAATTTACAACCGTTATTGCACTCGTTGCGCTGCTTATTGTAGTAAAAGCCTGTATTTTATTTGCCCTTGCTATCACCTTTAATATTAGTAAAAAGCAGCGTTTACTATTTGCCTTAGCGCTGGCACAAGGCGGCGAATTTGCCTTTGTACTTTTAAGTGTAACCACTACATTAAGCATATTAACGCCAGAGCAAACAAGCCTCGTGACGTTAGTGGTGGCTGTTTCAATGTTGGTTGCGCCACTGTTATTAATGGCTTACGAGCAGCTACAAAAACGCACCAGTAACAGCGCGCCCGAGTTTGACAAGCCCGAGCAAATTAGCAGCGCTAAACACGTTATAATTGCAGGCTACGGGCGCTTTGGGCAAATTATGGGGCGCTTATTACACGCCCAAGGCTACGACATTACTGTACTTGATCACAGCCCTAGCCAAATAGAACTCCTACGCCGCTTTGGCAATACCGTATTTTATGGTGATGCTGCCCGCCAAGAGCTGCTAGAAGCCGCAGGCGCGCACACCGCACAAATGCTAATTGTAGCAATAGACGATGCAGACAAAACCCTCGAGATTATTAAGCTTGCACATAAAAACTACCCGCAGCTTAAAATTGTTGCCCGCGCTATCGACCGCCGCCACGCCTATCAATTACTTAATTTAAAAGTAGATGCCTTTAACCGCGAAACGGTCGACTCCGCCATTAACCTAGCGGTAGATGCATTAGAGCTATTAGGTAACAATAAAGAAGATGCCCAGCGCGCCGGAAAACTATTTAGAGACCACGACCGCGCTGCCGTACTGCAACTTGCCGAACTGTGGGGCGACGACGCCAGCTACGGTGTAGCCGTGCGCCAACGTATGGAAGATTTAAAACAAGTACTGCAACAAGATAAGCAGGCACAAAGTGATTTAAATACCTGCGACAGCGGCGACTGTGAAGACGGCCTAACAGAGCTAGCTGATAGACCTAAAAAGCCTGATGATTCTCATTTGGAGTAGTGTCGGGCGGGTGGGGTGATACTTTTAATAGGTGGTAAATGTTTGTTTATAACTAAAAACACTAGTACCACTATCACTTTTCTATGGGAGTTATTAGTTAGATATTATTTCGCTTAGTAGCTCCTTAATACTTATATTTCCTTTCCTATGTAGCATGGCATGACAATTAGGACATACTGGTCGCAAGTCCCTTATTGGATCAACTTGATATTCATCACCTATATCTGAAATCGGGACTATATGATGGACATGAATAAATCCTTTACCTCTTTTACCGTAGGTTTCCTCAAAGTTAAACCCACATACAGTACAACTTACTCCGTACTCTTTAATACACTCGCTTCTTGCTTTTAAGTTTCTCTCATAGGAATTAACTATAATAGTTTTTTGCTGCCTTCTTTAAGTTCATTTGAAACCTCTTCGGGGTAAAGGTTATCTAAGTGTCCTATATCACTGAAATGTTCAAGCACTTCCACATAGAATGTGGAAAAATCATACCCTGCCCCATTCGACTGTATATCTATTAATTGATCAGCGTCACTTAGATTTTGGGCGCTTTGTGCAGAAATAAAAATATCTGCAGTATTTATTTTATTTCTAAATTGAGATTTAGGGTTAGTAATAGAGTTTGAAGGGATATCAATCAAAAGCATTTGTCCAGAGTGTACATTATTTAGAACAAAGAACAGGTTTTCTTTAAACTTATTAAAAGGTACGTTTAACCACCACCCATTCTGTCCCCCGTAGACAGATAGATTCGCCCAGTGAGTATTTTTCGCAGTAAGAGGGACTCTCTTATTTTCTCTATTGATAAGTGATATAGCATTGTTTTTATTCATCTTTACATCCTATTTACGCGATTTATTTGGCCACATCTTCGACACCCTTTTCTCTTGTGTTGCGAGCCTTGCTCGCCAGATTAAATCCATTAACAAAATAGAAGTCGCAAAGTTAAAGCGCTGACGATTTGTTGAGCCCTCTTCTAATTCTGAAGGACCACCCCATGGCAACTCCCGTGTTAAGCTCGCCACTTTATGATTTTCAAAACTAATATCTTTCCATTTATGTCCAAATTCATTGCGAATTTTTCTTATTAAGTTAATTTCGTGAGATTCATTGTCTTGAATAAGACCTAAAGCATGTGCGGCAACTGCTCTAGAAGATAAATCACCTAAAGGCGCATTAAAACCATTAACCAATTTTTTGGCTGATTTATTTTCAACCAAAAAGCTTGTTAAGATATTTTGAAGCCATTCGTCGATTAATGCTGCTGCATTTAGTGCAGCTCCCCTATCACTCTCTTTATTAAACTCAGAGAAAAACTCTGAAAACTCTTTATGCTCAGGCTCTAAACTCACAAAAAACCTCCAGGTCTTAATTTTTTACTAAAAGAAATGTTACTATCTACACGAGGAGCGTTCCTATTGTGAGAACTTATATTAGTAACAAAGTGTATAAATTTTTACTAATTAAAAATAACATTCGGTAGTTAGGTTAATTTTGAAAAAATAAAAAAGGGAATTTGATTAGGTTATATCTGTGGCAGGAATTTAGGAAAGCTCTTTCAGTGTTACATTTAGCTCATAGCCAGTCACTCTTCCAGCTATGAGCTACTACATTTAAGTAATCTAAAATCTAATGGTGGTGTCCACCTTGAATCGCTTTACCTTGCTGATTATAAAACCCCGTTGCGCCGTGTTCTATAAAGCCTAGGTTGATCATTTTTGCTAAAAACGGGTCGTTTTCGTTATCGCCTATGTCGGCGTAGTCGGTGGTTTGAAAGCGATCCCACTTGGCAAACTGTGCGGTTATTTCTGCTTTATTGCTGTTTACATCGTTAAGGCTTAGCAAAGTATGCGTATCGCTTTTTTTATTGGTTACGCTAAAGCTTTTAACCAAGTTTGATTTGGTAAATAAAGCGAGTTTAAATTGGTTGTCGCCCTCAGAAAGTGTGTAGTTTTTTACTTCATCGCAGCCGTTGCCTTGGGTGTTAACTAGGGTCATTTTTTCGATTAAATGCGTATCCACCAGCTGATTTTTAGCGCTCCAACTTTGTACACCGCGTACCTCAGATGGCTGATATTCAATACCGCGTTGCTGAGCATTAAAATAACGAATTGGGCGAATTTGCTTGTTAGCTAAGTGCTGCCAAAGCTCAGTAATTACCTCACGCTGATGCGCAACTTGTGAGTTGTTTCGCCAAAGCGTAAGTGATTGCGTGCTTTGCTCGTTTTTATGAGTATTGGTAATTTTATAGTCGGCTTTTAAATGCACGCTATCAATTTTACATTGCTGCGCTAGGGTGCTGGTACTGGCAAGTGTTGCCATTAAAAATAATGCTAGTTTCATTAAATTATCTCTTATTTAAACGTCACTGTAATAGGCATTACCATACCCATTTACAGTGGCATTTTTATGACATAAAAAAACAACTCGCACAGCGTACGAGTTGTTTTTAAATACCCCATTTTTAATACGTACTTTATGTGCTGAGCGTACGTATTAAATTACTTATGGCGTTACTTTTTCATCAGCGGTAGTTACTAAGTCTGCTGCAAAGTCCATTACATGGAATAAAAAGCTTTGCTCGTTAGTGCCTGTAACTAAGTGAGCGCCTGGGCCCATTGCATATACGCCAACATCTTCACCTGCGTGAGTTTCTGAGCCAAGTGGTACAAGCGCCTCTTGGTGAAAGCCCGCTGAAGTTGTATCAACATCGGTTAAATCTACACGTCCTGTAACAGGTGCAAATGCATAACCTGCATCGGCATCGGTTTCATCGCCTAAATCTCTAAAGCCGCCACCGTTGGTGTAGCCAACTGTGGTGTATGGCATATCGTCGGCAGCTAGGCTTNTGGCTCGGTTTCGCCTACGGCAACAACTTTACCTAATATTGGGTTACCACGTTTAGGGTAGCCTGCAATAGTAAATACGTGGCTGTGATCGGCAGTTACTACTATTAGCGTTTCTTCTGGGTTAGTGTTTTCCATTGCCACTTGCACAGCTTTTGCAAACTCTACTGTGTCGTTTAGGGCATTGTAGGCATTACCCGCATGGTGCGCGTGGTCTATACGACCTGCTTCTACCGATAAGAAAAAGCCATTGTCGTTGTTATCTAGTACGTTAATTGCTTTTTCGGTCATTTCGCTAAGCGAAGGCTCGCCCGCTACATCGTTTGCACGGTCAGCTTCGTATTGCATGTGTGATTCGTTAAATAAACCAAATACTTTAGTGGCATCGTCGCTAATTGCATCAAAACCAGTTTGGTCCATAACGTAAGTGCCGCTTGGGTAAGTTGTTTGCCACTCGGTTACTAGGTTGCGGCCATCAGTACGGTCGCCTTCTACTGCGCTTACTGCATCGGCTGAGTTTGCTGCTTCATCTTTTGGTAAAAAGTGGCGACGTCCGCCACCCATTACAACATCAATGCCATCTACATCAATACCCGCATAACGCGACTCTAGGTTGGCTTCAAAGTTTACTAGTTGCGATGCAATATCTTCACAGGCTTCAGTGCCCTCTGGCATATCTGAGTTATCTTCCCAGTTACGGTCAGCCGATTTAGCATACGTTGCTGCAGGTGTTGCATGGGTAATACGTGCGGTTGAAATAAGGCCGGTTGCTTTACCCGCTATTTCAGCAAGCTCTAACGAGGTAACTAGTTCGTTGCCTGTTACCGTGGCACAGTCGCCGCGCTCAATGTCTTCATCTACGCCAATTACGCCCACATCGGTTTTAACACCTGATACCATTGCCGTCATTGTGCCTGCAGAATCCGGCGTTTGTGCATCTACGTTGTAAGTTTTAACAAAACCTGAGTACGGCATTTTTTCAAAGCTTAACTGGTAGTCTTCACCTAAACCGCCTTCAAGCTGGCCTGCTAAAATACGTGCAGCTGTTACGGTAGAAATACCCATGCCGTCGCCAACAAATAATATAACGTTTTTCGCTTTGCCAGATTCAGTAACCACTTCGCTATTAGCTTGCTGTGTTGCCGCAAGCTTTGTTTGTGCATCGCCATACCATGCGTTAGTCGTTAAGGTGGCAAGTTGTTCGCTGGTAAGTGACGTAGCAGGTGCATTACACACTAAGTTAGAAGAGGTAACTTCGTCGCTATCTAGCACGCCGTTGCCGTTTGTATCTACGCCAGTTTGGGTTTCTACGCCGCCATTAACACATTGCTCAGAGCCTACTGCAATGGTGTTATCTACCGCGAGAATATTATTTTCGTCTTTGTCGTCGTCACTACAACCTGCTAGCGCGACCATTACTGCTAAAGAAAGTACTGTTAATTTGTTCATGTTAGCCGCCATTATTGCTGAGTTAGTTCAAGAGCTTGATTAATTAAATGAAATACTACGTTTTGCTCAATTACGCCTTGAGCTAGCTGTGCGCCTGGGCCTTTTGCATGCAGCGAAATATCTTCACCGGCATGGGTTTCTGAGCCAAGAGGGACAGTGGTTTCTTGGTGAAAGCCAACATTGGTAGTATCAACACCACTAAGCTCTACACGTCCAGCAACTGGGCCAGCTGTATATGCTGCATCGGCATCTGTTTCATCAACTAAGTTTCTAAACCCTAAACCATTTGCATAGCCTACTGTGGTGTATGGCATATCGTCGGCAGCAAGGCTTGGTGTGGTTTCGCCTACGGCAACTACTTGGCCTAAAATTGGGTTACCGCGTTTAGGGTAGCCAGCAATAGTGAATACGTGACTGTGATCGGCGGTTACTAAAATAAGGGTTTCTTCTGGGTTGGTATTATCTACCGCAGCTTGCACGGCTTTAGCAAATTCAATGGTGCCGTTAAGTGCGTTGTAGGCATTACCCGCGTGGTGTGCGTGGTCAATACGGCCCGACTCAACGGTTAAGAAAAAGCCGTTTTCGTTTTTACCTAATACATCAATTGCTTTGCTAGTCATTTCGCTAAGCGATGGCTCGCCGGCAATATCGTTTGCGCGGTCTGCTTCGTATTGCATGTGCGATTCGTTAAATAAGCCAAACACTTTAGTGGCATCATCAGCAATGGCATCAAAGCCTGCTTGGTCCATAACATAAGTACCTTGTGGGTATTGTGTTTGCCACTCAGTAACTAGGTTACGCTCATCAGTACGATCGCCTTCTACAGCGCTAAGTGCATCTGCTGAATTAGCTGCTTCATCTTTTGGTAAAAAGTGACGACGTCCGCCACCCATTACAAAATCAAGACCGTCTACGTCGGTACCTACAAAACGTGCTTCTAGGTTTTTTTCAAAATTAACTAATTGCGAGGCAATGTCTTCACATGCAGTTTCGGTTTCTGGCATATCTGAGATATCTTCCCAGTTACGGTCTGCCGATTTAGCATAGGTTGCCGCTGGCGTTGCATGGGTAATACGCGCTGTTGAAATAACACCGGTTGCTAGGCCTTTAATTTCAGCAAGCTCTGTTGCGGTTAAAAGCTCATTACCCGATACAGTTGAACACACACCGCGCTCTATGTCTTCGTCTACACCAATAACGCCTACATCGGTTTTAACCCCTGAGATCATCGCGGTCATGGTGCCTGCAGAATCGGGGGTTTGCGCATCTACGTTATACGTTTTTACTTGCGCCGAGTACGGAAACTCTTCAAAGCTTAAATAACCTTCTTCACCTAACTCACCCGCGCGCTGGCCTTGTAAAATACGTGCCGCGGTAAGGGTAGATACACCCATGCCGTCGCCTACAAACAAAATAACGTTTTTAGCTTTTGTTGTTTGCTGGCTTTGTGCAAGCGCAGTTTTTGTGGCGAGTGTGGTTTGGGCATTTGTATACCAGTCATTGTCTGTTTGGCTTTGCGGTAATACATTGGCATGGCTTGCTGTGCTTAACATAAGCGTTAAGCCAACTGCCGCAGCAATTTTTTTAATTTTCATCCTTTATTATTCCCATAGTGTAGTGGTTATTTTTGCTTGAAGCGTATGCTTCAAATTAGTAACCGCAGCAATATAGAAAATGGATGTGACCTCTAAGCGTACTTTTAATGAAAAAAACATGACTAAAGCATTACAAAAATAAGACACAAAAAAGCGCAGCGTTTAAAAACGCTGCGCTTAGCACAATTTACACAGGGATAAATTTATAACATTAAAAACGCGCCTTAAACGATACGCCAAAGTAGCGCTCGGCATCACGTGGGATTTGATAACGGAAGTTGTCGCCACTGTAGGTTGTTGCGTAACTTTCGTCGGTTAAGTTTTTAGCAATAAGCGATACTCTAAATGCATCATCTTTAAACGACAAACCTACACTGGCATTTAAAATACCGTAATCAGGTAGTAACGCCGCGGGGTTAAACTCGCCTACATTATTTGGTAGGTCTGAGTATTGCTCGTCGGTGTAAATGTAAGAGCCGTTAATGTGAATATTAAAGTCGTGCTCTGTTTCAATAAAGTAATCAGCACTTAGTGAGTATTTTAAATCTGGCGAAAACGGGACATCTAAGCCAGAGCGGTCAGTACATGAGCCTGCTTCTACTTCTGCCGGACAATTAAACTCGTCAATTTCGGCCTGAATGTACGCAATACCACCAGTTAAAGTAAGTGAGTCGGTAGCTGCCCACATAAAGTCAACCTCAGCACCTTGTGTACTTACATCACCGGCATTGGTTAAACGGGTAATACAAGTGCCGTCTGAACAGTCAAAGTTATTGGCTTGAAAGCCTTCAATTTCGGTTCTAAATACAGCAAAGTTAAATACAAAGTCGCGGCTTGCGTATTTATAGCCAAGCTCGTACGCGTCTGACTCTTCTGGCGATATTTCGCGGCTATCGTTATCAGGGTTAAAGTTATAGTACACGTTAAAACCAGGGCCTTTGTAGCCTTGCGAGTAAGTACCGTAAACCATTTGGCCATCGCCTAGGTCGTATTGCATACCTAAACGACCTGACACATTGGTTTCTTCTGCACTGCCTGATTCATCAGTATTTAGTGCAGCTGAGCGTACACCTACACCGGTGCGACCAAATTCGTCATTGCTTACGCGGCGGTGTGTGTACGACACTTCATCGTCGGTGTAGCGAATACCAAACAGTACGCGTAAATCTTCAGATAAATCGTAAGTACCATCGGCAAAGGCTGCCCAATTGTTAAACTCGGTGCTCATGTACGCGGTTGCCGATACAATATCGTTAGCATTACAGCTTACACCTAGGCTTTGCGTGTAAGTGTCTAAATCGGCCAATGCAGTATCAAGTTCTGCACCGGTTAAATTATTTTGTGCGTAATACGCCATGGCAGCGTCTAGCTGGCCTGCGTTATTTTGACAACTCGCGTCACGGGTAAAGTTACGTTGCGAGTCCATGTTCCAGTAAAATAAACCAGCCACATAGTTAAACGGGCCTGCTAGGTTAGAGGTCACTCTAAATTCTTGCGAAAACTGATCCCACTGCTGTGCACCTAAGTCGTGTAATTGAAAGGGCGCGCCAAATACGGGCTCGTTACTGTCGCCGGCAATTGAGGTAAAGTCGCCTTCGCGGTATTCGGTGTTATCCCACGAGCGCTGCGCTGTAATTGACGTATACGTGTAGTCGCCAATGGTTTTATCAACCTGTACCGAAAACGCGCTGTGTTCGTCAATTGTGCGCGACTCATAGTCGTGATCCACTTTGCGCTGGTCTAGGTCTATATCGGCAACACCATCAACAATGCCGTTGCTGTTAGGCGCAGCTTGCGAATCTGGGTTACGGCCACTTGGTAGGGCTTCTAAATCGGCACAACAGTCGTCGTCGGCGTTATAAAATTCGGCAATAAATTTTACGTTTAAATCATCACTTGGCTCGTATTTAAATACAGCACGTGCGCCTTCACGGTCGTAACCGTTTACTTTTTCGTTGTTGTAAACGTTATCAATGTAGCCATCAAACTTACCTTTAAATACGGTTAGGCTTGCTGCTAAATCATCGGTTAAACCGCCACTTACCACACCTTTAAAGCGGTATTCGTTATCTTGATAAAATGAAGTTTCTACGCTGCCGGTAGTATCGTACGAAGGATCTTTGGTTGTAATGTTTACCACACCCGCCGAGGCATTTTTACCAAATAAAGTACCTTGTGGGCCGCGCAGTACTTCAATGCGAGATACATCGTATAAATCGGCAAAGGCTTGACCAGAGCGACCTAGCACCACGCCATCAACCACAGTTGCCACACTTGGCTCAGCAGCAATACTAAACGAAATAGTACCAATACCACGCACTGTTAGCGCTGAGTTACGGGTTGTGGTGCCTTTTCTAAAACTCACCGAAGGTACAAGTGACTGCAGGCCTTCCATGTTATTAGCAAACGCCGAATCAATCTGATCGCTATTAAGCACAGACACCGCAAGCGGTACTTCATTTAGGCTTTGCGTTCGTTTTTGTGAGGTAACAACAATTTTTTCAAACTGGTCGTTATTGTTTTGCTCTGCTTGTTGTTCAGTTTGCTCTTGCTGCGCATGTGCTTGCGTGCTTAGTGCTAAACCCGTTGTCATTGCTAACGTGACTGCCAAGCTTAAGACGGACTTTTTAGCTCTCATGTCATTCTCCAAATTGTGCGTGTGTGCTGTTAAATTACCGCGCTAGCAAGTGTGTGGGTTGCTAAAAAGCGGTGCCAGAGTGTTGTAGTTATTTTCCTTATATCTCTTATGTCTTATATAAGAGATATAAACTTAAACAAACTTATGTTCTATTGCAAACATTATGTGAATAAAATGTGATTTAAAATTTGTATAAAGAATATAACGGCGCGTTATGCGACCTTAGCAACGCCGATATGCGCCAAGCTGCTTTGGTAACGCTTATGCCATCGGCGTACGCTCCACCAGCTAAGCACAAAGGCGCTAGTCCAAACAGCAATTAAGCTTGGTACAAAGTACACGCTGGTGCCACCCACCAATCCAAGCGGAGAAAATAGTATGTACAAGCTTATAATTAAGCTCACTAATACAATCGCGCAAGGCAGTGCGTATTTCCACGGGCTTAGGTTTACCTCGGCTTTGCGGGTAAAGTTCCATGGTGTGGCAAGAGGTTTGTAGTAACCAATACCTAACATAATGGCCAGCTCAATAAAGAATAATATGGCGTAAATATGGATAAAGTTAATATCTACATCCAATACAAATTTAAGCAAAGTGTAGGCAATAACATGAAAAACAATAGCCACTTTAGCGCCCAGTGCAGGCACTTTGCGAGTAAATAACCCCACGAGCACAATTGTGATGACCGGAATGTTGTAAAATCCGGTAAATACACGAATTATGTGCCATAAACCTTCTGGCGCAAACATCAGTAATGGCGCGGTAATAAACGATAAAACAGCAATTACAATACTGGTAATTTTGGCCACTTTAATCAGCTTTTCGTCGCTTACTTTGTCTTTTTTCATGGGTTTGTATACATCTAAACAAAACAACGTGGCGGCACTATTTAACAGCGAATTAAACGAGCTAAATACCGCACCTAATAACACCGCTAAAAAGAACCCAGATAAGTACTGAGGCAGTACATCTTTAACTAAATGTGGGTAAGCTAAATCTATGGTTTGTAAGCTTTCGTGCTTATAAAGGTGATACGCAATTACGCCTGGGATCATCATCATAAAGGGTACTAGCACTTTAAAGTACCCTGAAAACAACACACCCTTTTGGCCTTCTACTAAGTTTTTAGCGCCCAGTGTACGCTGGATCACGTACTGATTGGTGCCCCAATAAAATAAATTTGCGAGGATCATACCGGTAAAAATGGTGCCAAATGGCACGGGATCGTCACTGCTACCAATGGCG
Source organism: Pseudoalteromonas sp. TB51 (assembly GCF_000498055.1). Lineage (NCBI taxonomy): Bacteria > Pseudomonadati > Pseudomonadota > Gammaproteobacteria > Alteromonadales > Pseudoalteromonadaceae > Pseudoalteromonas > Pseudoalteromonas sp. TB51. Next base: position 1,366 of record NZ_AUTO01000197.1, on the reverse strand, counting down.
TTAAGCTTTTCGGTATCAGTGTTTACCAGTGTGCTTAGTCCATCGGCAAAATTGCCATCGCCAAGGGCAATTAGGCCAAGGGTAGGCACTAAAATACCAATAATTAATAACCCAACACCGTTAATCGTATCGGATACNCTGCAACTGCCTTTAAACCGCCGAATACCGCGTAAATAGCGCCCACGGAGCCCACAATAATAATGGTGACAATTAAGCTTGCCTGATAGCTTAAGTTTAATAAGGTGGGCACATCAAACAGCCTAAGAACGGCAATTGATCCTGAATACAAAACAGAAGGGATCGTTATAAAACAATACCCTACCATAAATAAGATCACCGTCATGCGGCGTACGGTATCGTCAAAACGATCCCGTAAAAATTCAGGCAAGGTAGAAAACGCGCCGGCTAAATACCGCGGTAAAAAGATCAGCGCCATTATAATGGTTGATATCCCAGCTGTTACTTCCCACGCCATTGAGCTTAGGTTGTAACCATACGCTGAGCCATTAAGGCCAATAAGTTGCTCGGCCGATAAGTTAGTGAGGATCATCGACCCCGCTATAAATGTACCTGTTAAACCACGCCCCGCTAAAAAGTAGCCGTCTTGGGTGTTAACTTCCCCTTTGGTTTTTTGGTACGAGATATATCCTACCAGCGCCATAAACGCCAAGCACGATAGCAGTGTCATGGTAATGTTCATACCTTCCATCTTGCGCCCCTTTTAGCTTACTTTACTCGGTAAAAAGTAAGCTAATATCTTTATTATTGTGTGTGTTACGTGTGTTGTGTGTGTTTGCTATTAACCGAGTTTTATTTTGGCCATGCTGTTAGCTGGCTCATGTCTTGATCTGTGTGTTGAACCTCTGGACCTAGCTTGAGCGTATCGCCTTTACGAACAAATACGGCCATTTGTGTAAGCTCAAGTGTTTCTTCGTAATACTTGCCGCCTTGGTACGCCTGCCCATCAGGGAATCGCACCCACTCGCCTTGTGGTAAATAAAATTTAACTTTACCGTTTGGTACAACACATGGCACAACAAGGAGTTTTTCGCCGCACATAAATTGCTGATCAAAACTATGTGCCAGTACGTCATCAGGAAACGCCAATGCCATAGCACGCTGAATAGGCAGCCCTGTTTGCTGCGCTTGCTCTGCACATTCTTGTAAGTACGGAATTAACTGATAGCGTAATTTAAGCGCTGCAAATACTGCGTCACTTGCTTGCTCGGTGTATGACCACGGTTCGCGTGGGCCAATGCCATGTAAACGCATGTGCGCACTAAATACCGATGCCTGCGCCCAACGTACATAAAGCTCTGCATCGCGGGTGTCTTTGTAAAATCCGCCAATATCGGTTGCAAAAAAT
>NZ_AUTO01000196.1:0-8390 GCF_000498055.1 Pseudoalteromonas sp. TB51 | reverse complement strand
CTGAAGAAGCGGGTGTAGTGGTTGTAACCGCAGCAGGTAACGATGGTAACGGCGCACAAACTATTGGTTGTCCTAGCTGTATTGAGTCTGGTTTAACAGTGGCTAATACACAAACAGGGCGTTTCTTCTCTCAACAAATTGAAGTGGCAGGCGAAACCTATTTAAGCATTGAAGGAAGCAATAGTTTATTAACAGACCCTATTTCACTTCCTATTATTTCTGCGCAAGTGATTGCTCCTGATAATTTTGAAGGGTGTGAAGAGTTTGCTGAAGATATCTCATTTGCAGATTCTGTTGCACTTATCTCTCGTGGTAGCTGTGCGTTTTCAGCTAAAGCTGAAAATGCGGCAAAAGCAGGTGCAACAGCGGTAATTATCCACAACAATGTTGCTGGCGGTGCAATGGGCATGTCTATGGATGACGCCACAATTCCAGCCTCAGCGATTAGCCAAGATGATGGTTTAAGCTTGGTTGAGCTGTTAACTGCAGCTGAAGAGCCGGTTATTGCTTCACTCGACCCTAGTGTTAAAAGAACAATTCAAGAGAAATTTACTGATGCAGTAAACTCTTCAAGTTCGCGTGGTCCTAATGGTGAGCCTAGCTTCTTAAAACCTGATATTGCAGCGCCAGGTACAGATATTTTATCTGCGTACTCGCCAGATGAAGGTAATGGTATTACCTTTAATGCGATTACAGGCACAAGTATGGCAAGCCCTCATGTTGCTGGTGCAGCAGCATTGATGAAGCAAGCTCACCCAGAGTGGAATGCGGTACAAATCAAAACGGCGCTTATGAGCTCATCTAAAATGGATGGTCTACATAAAGAAGACTTAGTTACCAAAGCTGATGCATTTGATGTAGGTGCCGGTCGATTAGATATGCCTAATGCGCTAGAGGCAGCACTTACATTTGATCATGGCTCTTACGCCGATCCAAGTTGTTTAAGTGTTTGTAGTTTCTCAAATACCGTGCAAAACATGACTGATACTGCCGGTGAGTGGACTGCAAAAGTAGTAACCGATATGCAAGGCGCTGAAATTACAGTTTCGCCTAGCACCGTTATGCTTGGCGCGCATGGTTCTACCTCCACAGACTCTGAAGGTGCAGAAACAAGCACTGACATGGCTGAATTTAACTTAGATATTGATTCAACATTTAACGATGTAAAAGGTTGGAACTTTGGTCATGTAGTGTGGACTCATACTGAGACAGGTCAAATCGCTCACTTACCATTTGCTATTTACGATAACGAAGCAACAAATAGCAGTGTGTTTAGTGCAACAGTCGATGCCGATTCTTTAAATTCTTCTACTCCTGCAAAAATAGGTGTGCAATTTAATAATACTCTGTTCACTGACGAGCTATCAGTAAATGTAAAACTTGACGAAAATGCAGAACTTCTTAAAGGTGCTGCCCCTGTTGTTGAAGTGACTAATGGTGCAGGTGAAGTAACATTAAGTGAAGACAATAAAGAACTAACTTGGACGGGCACATTAGGGCCAAAAGAATTTGCTATTAACAGCAGTGATTTCTTAGGTACCTTCTCATTGGCTGATGAAGGCATTGAACCACAAGCGTGTCCTGACGGGTGTGATGAGATAACTATTACGGTTGAAGCTGACTTTATTTTTGATGGGAAAGAGTACTCAGCATTTACTATCTCAGATAACGGCTTTATTGCTGTTGGTGCAGATGTAAATACAACTAACTCCTGGAGCCCTCAAGCAATGCCTAATGCACGTACACCTAATGGTGTTATTGCGCCGCTTTGGGCTGACTTTGATTTAGCTGGTGGCACGAGCGGTGGCGGTGATCTTTATGTGGCTAAATTTGATAGCGGCTATGTAGTTGTAGAATGGCATGACGTTGAGCTTTGGGGTAGTTCATTAGGTGATAAGTACACGTTCCAAGTGATCTTAAAAGAAGGGACTGATGAAGTTCGTATGAACTACATTGATGTGCCTGCTTTACCTGCACCTTACTCAGCGGGTGTAGAGTCTGCTGATGGCAACGTAGGTGCAATGCTGGACACAGTTCCAACGGGTAATGCTATTGGTAGTGGCTACTTAGTCGATCAAATCAAAGGCGGTGTTGTTGATATTCAATATCAAGCCTTTGCAAAAGATCGCAGCCATTACACAGCTGCAGATGCAGTAGAAGTTGATGAAGAACAAACAGTGACTATTGATGTATTAGCTAATGATATGGCTGAGTCGCGTTTTGTATTTGACGCAGTAGCCTCTTCAGAAACAGAAAACGCAGAATTCTCTGCCCATAAAGGTGTAAGGATTAAAGGCAGCTTAGTGGCATCAACTGTTGAAGTGGTTTCAGCACCAGCAAATGGCTCTACAACCGTGAATGAAGATGGCACGATTGATTATACGCCAAATGCACAGTTCTCTGGTGAAGATAGCTTTACATACACAGTGCGTGAAGCATCAGGCACTAGCGCCGAAGAAACTATGGTATCAATCGTTGTTAACGATACCATTGCAGACCCTCAGCCAGTGACGCCAACACCAGAGCCTGAAAGCAATGGTTCATCGGGCTCACTAGCTTGGTTAACGTTACTTGCTGCGCCGTTTGCATTTATGCGTCGTCGTAAACAAAAGTAATATTATAACTAGCACGTTATTTTAAAGGGAGCCTCGGCTCCCTTTTTACATAGCTTCACAAACTAAATTACACCACGCTTTATTATTAGGTATATTTAATAGCACCAATAATAAAAACCATAGAGATTTCATAATGATTCGTTCTTCATTCACGCTAGCCGCGTTATCACTCGCTGTGCTAGCCGGGTGTGATAATGCGCCAAAAAGTACACCTTCAGATACAGCAACTACTATGCAAACACAACAAACAGAAAAACCAGTGAGCGCCGTGGCGCCAATTGCTAAAAAAGTACCTCATGAAATGACGATTCATGGCGATACGCGTATTGATGATTACTACTGGTTGCGTGATGACGAGCGTAAAGCGCCAGACGTTATAAGTTACTTAAATACTGAAAACGCTTATACCGAGGCAATGCTTGCGCATACTCAAACATTGCAAGATAAGTTATTTGAAGAGTTGAAAGGGCGTATTAAAAAAGACGATGACTCGGTGCCTGTTAAAAAAGGCGACTATTTTTATTCATCGCAAACGCGTGGCGAAAACGAATACCCTACCTATGTTCGCAGTAGCGATTTTAAAGGCACTGATCAGCAAGTTATTTTAGATGTAAATGCGTTGGCCAAAGATCACGACTACTTTGCTGTAAGTGGCTTATCTGTAAGTACTAACGGAAATTTAATGGCGTACGGGGAAGATACCGTTAGCCGTAGAATTTACACCATAAAGGTAAAAGATTTAACCACAGGTCAATTACTCGAAGACACGCTTGAGGGAACAAATGGCGGCGTTATTTGGGCAAACGACAATAAAACCTTTTACTACATTAAAAAAGATGCACAAACCTTACTTGGCTATCAAGTTTTTCGCCATACTTTAGGTACACCGCAAAGCGATGATGAACTTATTTACGAAGAAGCTGATACAAGTTATTACACGGGTATTAGTAAGAGCAAAGATGGCTCAGAAATATATATTTGGCACAGCAGCACCAATGCCTCTGGTATGTCGGTACTCAGCGCAGATGATAATAAAGCAAAACCTAAGCGCTTAATTGAGCGTGAGGACGACCTAGAATACAGTATTTCAAAGCTTGGCAATACGTATTACATCGTCACTAACTTAAATGCGGTTAACTTTCAGCTTATGAAGGTGGATGTAGATAAAGCGCATGATAAAGCAAATTGGCAAACGGTAATTGCGCCGCGCGATGATATTAAGCTAGAAGGCGTTGATTTATTTAAAGACTACCTTGTATATCAAGAGCGAGAACTGGGTCAGTCGCGCCTTATTGTACGCCATTTATCGACTGGAGGTGAGCACACGCTAAGCTTTAACGACAGTGCCTATACCATTGCAAGCTATGGCAACAACGATATAAACAGCGACAAATTACGTGTTTATTATACCAGTATGACGACACCGGTTTCGTCGTACGATATTGACCTTAAATCGGGTGATAAAACCCTACTTAAACAGCAAGCCGTGTTAGGTGATTTTAACGCAGATAACTATGCCTCGGAGCGTGTTTTTGTAGGTGCGCGCGATGGTATAAAAGTGCCGGTAAGCTTAGTGTACCGTAAAGATGCATTTAAAAAGGATGGCACAAACCCATTACTGCAATATGGTTATGGCTCGTACGGCGCCACCATGGACCCTACTTTTTCAAGCTCACGTTTAAGCTTATTAGACCGTGGCTTTGTGTTTGCTATAGCGCATGTGCGTGGTTCGCAAATGCTAGGACGCCCATGGTATGAAGACGGAAAGTTATTAACTAAAAAGAACACTTTTAACGACTTTGTTGATGTAACCAAATCATTAGTGGCACAAGGTTATGGCGCAAAAGACGAAATATTTGCCTACGGCGGTAGTGCTGGTGGTTTATTAATGGGCGCGGTGGTTAACCAAGCACCAGAGCTATATAAAGGGGTGGTTGCAGCAGTGCCTTTTGTTGATGTAGTTACCACCATGCTTGATGCAAGCATACCTCTTACCACCAATGAGTATGGTGAGTGGGGTAACCCAAATGAAAAAGAATATTACGATTACATGCTGTCGTACTCGCCGTATGATCAAGTCTCAAAGCAAGCGTATCCTAATATGTTAGTGACTACCGGTTTACATGACTCACAAGTTCAATACTTTGAGCCGGCTAAGTGGGTTGCAAAGCTGCGTGACTATAAAACAGATGATAATAAACTGCTGTTTAAAATAGATATGGAAGCCGGCCATGGCGGGGCGTCTGGTCGCTTTAAACGCCTAGAAGATACTGCGCTAAACTATGCATTTATGCTTGATTTAGCTGGTATTAAAAAATAAGTTAATCAAAATTAAGTAATGTTCTAAAGGTATAGCCGTTGGCTATACCTTTATTTTTTGCGGCAAGTTAAAGCTAAACATAGTGCCTTTGCCCAGCTCACTTTGTACATTTATTTCACTGTCCATAAGTTTTAGTAACCCCTTACAAATAGCCAACCCTAAGCCACCTTGTTGGCGCCCTTCATTATTTGAATTTGAAGCCTGGTAATGCGGATTAAAAATAGCGTTTAGCTCATCATGCTTAATACCCACGCCGGTGTCAGAAACCTGCACAAATAATTGCTTTTCATCAATACGCTTAACATTTACAGCTATGCTGCCGCCTTTAGGTGTGTGCCTTATTGCGTTATCAATTAAATTACTTAAAACACGCTCAAGTTTTGCAATATCGGCTACAACAGGAAAATCGCAAATTGCGGGCTCTACCGTTAAGTTAAGGCCTTTTTTCTCGGCGGTTAGAGAAAACTTAGCAATGCAGTCGTAAATAAGCTCACCTAAATTAAAGGTTTCTTTGTGAATGCTTATTTCGCCGTTTTCTAAATGGGCTAATTCAAAAATTTGTTCAATAAGCTGTTTAAGCTGCGCGCAGTTATTAAGGGATACATGTAAGTATTCTTGTTGTTCTTGAGCGCTTAATTGCGACCCCGACTGATTAAGCACCTCTAAAAACCCCTGCAAAGAGGCAAGGGGGGTTCTTAAATCGTGAGATAAGTGAGTAAGCAACTCCTTGCGCTGTTTATCGCTTTGCTCAAGTGCTTTAAATTGCTCGTCAATCCGGGTAACCATGGCTTGAATGTTACGGCCTAAACTGTGCACTTCGTTACTTTTTTGGGTCGAATAGTTACTGAGCTTGGTATCGGTAAGGCTGTAATTAGCTGCTTCAATATTGCTTACATCACGGGCTAATCGCTGAATAGGGTTGGTAAAAAAGCGCAGTAAAATAAGCATCGCAATCAGTAAAAATGCAAGTGCAGCTCCAAGCCATAATGCGGCAAGCCATAGTTTGTCATTATTTTTAATTGTGTTTAAAGAGGTATCGTAAGCTTCACCGCCAATAATTACATACAAGTACCCTTGCAGCTTATCGTTATTAAAAACAGGCGCTACAGAGAATATTTTTTGCTGCGCTTTATTTCTTGGATCATCACCATAAATTGGCGCTGCAGCTGGGTTGTTAATCAGCTTTTTTAAGGGGGCTAAATTAATATGAGTGCGTTTAACTTTACCAGGCTTTGCTGAGTAAGTGAGGATTTTTCCGTTTTCATCTACAAAATAAAACTCAAATGCGGGGCCTAATAACATTAAGGTATGAAATAGGTTTTCTAGAGCTGCGTAGTCGTATACGCCTTCTTTTATTAATGGGTTATCTTGTACTAAATGCTCAGCAAGGGCTAAGTGCAGGTTTTGCTCGCCATGATGTTTTGAGGTGAGCTCTAGTTGTTTACTCCAGCTGTAAACGAGTGCACAAATAAAGCAAAATATAACCACCAACGACACCGCTAATTTTTGATACAAAGATAGGTTCATAATAAGGCTCTTAAGTAAGTTGGCTTGGGTTTAGTTTGTAGCCAACGCCCCAAACGGTTTCGATAATAGGCGCTTGATGATGTAGCTCAAGTTTGGCGCGTAGCCTATTTATATGTGAGTTAACAGTATGCTCGTACCCGCTGTGCTGATACCCCCATACTTTGTCGAGCAATTGCTGGCGGCTAAAAACATGGTTTGGGTGGCGAGCAAAATATACCAGTAAATCAAATTCAGTGGCGGTGAGGTTAAGTGCTTGTTCGTCTAAATAAACTTGATGTGAGCTAAATTCAATATTGAGTGAGCCTATATTTAGCGTTTGTTCGTTGCACGGGCTGTCGTTTTCGTTATTTTGAATCGCTAGAAGTTGTGAGCGGTGGCGTAATTGTGTTTTAACGCGGGCTTGTAATTCACGAGCAAAAAAGGGTTTGCAAATATAGTCATCAGCACCCATTTCAAGACCAATTACACGATCCATATCGCTACTGAGCGCGGTAAGTAAAATAACGGAAATGGTAGGGTAGTGCTCTTTAATTTTACGGCATAAACTCAAGCCATCCATTTGTGGCAGGTTTATATCCAGTAAAATAAGCCCGTAAGGTTGTTTTGCTATTTTTTTAAGTGCGAGCTCAGCGCTTACAACATGGTCAACATGCAAATTTAACGCAGCAAGTTGAGTTGTTATTAATTGCCCTATTTCTCTGTCGTCTTCTACTACCAGTATTTTTTCGTGCCGCATGGTTAACCTCGTAAAAAAGGGACATCCGTGTCGCCTCACATCCCCATTACAAGCTGTTTTTACTGTGTACGAGTGATCACGATTTTTGATACTGGGTTATCAAACTTATGTTCAGCACCTAGTGCAGAGTTTGATAAGCCATCTTGATTAGACACAACACCTGGGTGCATTGTGATTATATCGGCAATATCGTCGCGTATTTCGTTAAACCCTTCGCCGCCAGCAGCGGGACCAGGCACAGTGTCAGCTGTTTCTGTATTTGCTTCCGTACCTGCATCGTAAGCTGGCGTCGTTCGTGATATTGAACTGCCTACTTCCAATGTTGATACATCTACAGAATTAAGACCGGTAAAAGCGTCATTTGTATTCCCAAGCATGGCAGCAAAAGATAAATTAAGGACATCTTGTGCATCAACTAAAAGGGTTACAGAGGTTGTTTCGCCAGGGCCAATACCGCCTTCAGCCGAGACTGAAGCAAGTGCATTTTCATCGCTAAGGTACTCTTCATTAGCGCCGCTTTCAGCAATCATTTCTAAACCGACAGAAGCCGTCTCACCAAATTTCCATGGTGGGGTTTCATCAAATGCAATGACCGAGAGTGGTGATAGTGGTTGTCCAGCCGTTAAGTTACTAAAAGTGATAGTAAACTCATAAACAACAGGTTCGGGCTCTACAACAACCACAGGTTCTTGCTCTTCAATAGAGTCGTTATTATCGTTATCGCCACATGCGGCTAGTGAGCTGGCTAACAGTAAAATAAGCGCACTTTTTTTAAAATTAGAAAGAGATGACATAATTAACTCTCCTATTTAACCGTCACAGTTAATTTTGCAACGGGGTTTAACCATCTGTGTACAGTGTTATTCAAATCACTGTTTCCACCTTCTAGGTCATCATCGCCAAGGGCACCCGGGTGAATGTGCACCATCGTATTTGTATCGCCAGTTGTAATACCTGTACCGTTAGTGCCTGCTTGGCCGCCTGGCGCAGCAGGGATACCTAATACACCAGGTGCACCCGAGCCTTCTACTACAAGTTCGTTATTTGCTTCTGTACCTGCATCATAACCATTGAGGTAAACAGTGTAGGTGCCTGCTTCTGTTGGAACTTTCCAGCTATCAAGGCCTACAAAGCCATCATTGGTTGGCAGTAACATAGCCGCTACAGATAGGTATTCGTTGCCATCGGTAGT
>NZ_AUTO01000195.1:0-8338 GCF_000498055.1 Pseudoalteromonas sp. TB51 | reverse complement strand
CGTTGGTATGACTCCCACTGTCAAGTTAAACGCACTGATCCCTGCCTAACTTTTTAAGCCATAATTACTTTAGCTCGAATTAGAGCGAGTTAATACATAGGATGAAGCAAGTAATGTCGTCGGTTATCTTGCTGATATTCGTTGGTTATTACTATTTCTAGTAACAGAGCAGACCTTACTTATTTCGTCGTGGCACCTGTCTTCAGTCTATGTTCGTGGTTCAATGCAGCGTTAGCTGCACTGCCATCCTAACGCCGTCGGTGGTTGTGCCACACCCGATGCTTGATCCCATGCATTAACTCTAATACGTTTATCATGCGGGTACTCTTGCCAATCTAAGTTTTGTATTCACTGGCGTAAGCACCACTTCTTTTGCAATAGCCCATATGTACGCAATCATTTCTCGGGCAATGGCGGTAACAACCAGATTGTAGTGTTTCCCTTTGGCTATCATTTTTTTATAGCGTTTGCAGAGCCTAATCTGTGCTTTCCACGCAATATCAATAATGTCCTTTGGTAAGCCTTCTTGTCGTTTTTGCATATCTGTTGATATATTTGCCGCATACCGATAAGTGTGTGCACCTTCCACAAGAAGGCGTCTTGCTCGGCCATTTCCGCATTTTGTGATGGCGCCAATATGGCGTTTGCCACCACTCGAGTGTTCACTGGGTACAAGACCGAGATAACTCATTAATTTACGGGGATGGTCGAAACGCGATAAATCGCCAAGCTCAGCAACAACGCCAGTGGCGACCAACAAACGGACACCACGCATAGCTTGTATTGCTTTGACAACAGGATAATAACGCCACTGGTGAACGTGGTGTGTTAGTTCATTGTCTAGCCGTTCAAGTCGGCTTATTCGTTCGGTAATTGTGTGTAAAAATTCTTGTAAGACGATGTGCTGAGCGGGGTGTGGCAGCACAATCTCAGTGAGCCAACGTAAATGTTTTTGTGACCAATTCGCAGTGCCTTTATAATTGATATTATTGCGAAGCAACAGCGCCTTTAATTGATATTTGGCATCTTTTAAGTCCTTCATTGCCACTTCGCGTGCACGAGATAAATCGCGTACAGCTTCATCTTCAGGCTCGGGAACATAGATAGGTGTTAAATCTTCAGACTTAAGTAATTTAGCAAGCTTAAGAGCATCACGTTTATCGGTTTTAATCTTCTCACCAGGTTTTTTAGGAATAAGAGAGGGCGCCACCACGTAACAGCAATGGCCGAGGCTGGTAATTAACCTGTAAATCCAATAACCACATGGGCCTGCTTCATAAACAAAATGAAGTGTTGCGCCAGAGTATTTCGATTCGAACTGACGAACAAGCTTTTGAACGGCCACTTTGGAAGACGAAACTCGGCCAAGATGAACAGGTTGCGCACCTCTATGTTCTTCAATATAGGCGACTTCATTGAATTCTTTATGTGTATCAAGACCGATAAAAAGTATGCTATGTTTATTCATGTTAGCCTCTGCTGTTTAGTTAATTGACAAACTAATTATGGCTCTGGCTTTGAATTAAGCTAACCCACGAAAAGCGGAGGCTAACACCGTGTGGGAGTCATTATGTCTATGTGACAGGTGGAAAATTAAACTTTTATGGCCTTAAGTGAATTCGAAATAAAGAAGATAGAAAAAGCTGCCAACGCTTTTTTAAATAAGCGTAGGCCACCAGTGCATATTATAAATGAGCTAGACATTGGTTGGCGGCTGGAGAAGCAATCAGTTTATATATATGAAACGCGTCCTGTTTGGAACAGCCCAAATGAATATCATGACCTGGACATGGCTAAAGCAACTTTTATCCGCGCTCAAGGTAAATGGAAAATTTTCTGGATGCGACAAGATCTAAAATGGCATGGCTATGAGCCAAATATGTATGTAAAAACTATTGAGCAAGTCTTTGCCGTTATAGATCATGATGAATACGCTTGTTTTTTTGGGTAAGTCACATAACAAAAAAATCAAGTTCGCCCGCTGCGCGGGCTGGGACGCAAACACGCGGGGCGGCTTCGCCATTATGCCCCACGCGCCTGCGCCCCTTATTTAAAAGTTATATCGCTGTAAACATCGCCTGTCGCCCCACTGTCGTGTGAATTTCGTAACCGACAATCGATTAAAACATGGATAGTTTCCTCTCACATTGGTAAGGAGCCCAAATGATAGTCAAACGTCTTAGAGAAAAACGAAACTGGTCACAAGAACAACTTGCCACGTTAAGCGGCTTGAGTACTAGAACTATTCAACGAATAGAAAGTGGAAACAAGGCCAGCATAGAATCTCTTAAAGCCCTTGCCTCTGTGTTTGAAATTGACATTTCTAAACTTCAAGAGGAAATTATCGTGATAGACAAAACATCTAAAGAATGGAACAAAGAGCCAATATGGGTCAGGTTTTCGTTTTGGGGAGTAAAAGCAAGAAAGCAAATTATTATGTTAGAAATTATAACGGTGCTCATGGGCCTATTAACTTGGTTCATAAAACCCGACGTAATTGCGACGCCGGCATTTTTTCTTCTAGCTTACATCTTTTCTAACATGAAGCACTATATTGATACGAAGAAATATTGGTGAGTAGCGATATAACAACTCAATAAACGCACTCACTTCGTTCGCCGGGACGCATACACGCAGGGCGGCTTCGCTATTATGCCCTACGTGTCTGCGCCCGTTATTGAAAAGTTAGGTGCTTCTGAGAAATCAATGGCCAAATCAGAGATAAGACAGTTCTTAAAAGAGATCCGCACTAAATTTCCTGACGTTGTGCCTCTCATGGAAAAACATGAAAAATGGGCACTCACATTCCTAATGGAAGAGTTCGCAAATTTGACAACCATTTTGTTTAACCAAGGTAATTTAGAAGAAGCATTAGAACAGTTGCAGTACATGAGCGAAAAACTAGATACTGCAACCAAAGCAGAATTCGAATACATAGATGTATATTATACAGAGCACTTATTCTGGAAAGGTACAAAAGAAGGTATTGAGCGTGGCTGGCCTCTCGTGCCAGGTAATCTCAAAAAACTATACTTGGGCTTTCATGGTAAAGCCCCTAGGGTAGTGGTTTAAATATGCACGCACCTAACAACCTAATCAACACACTCACTTCGTTCGCTGGGATGCATACACATGGGCAGCGTCGCTTCGATCCAAATTATAGCCCATGTGTTTGCGCCCCTAAGCAGGGTGCTATGAGGTGCTCTAGATAGTATGCAGAATATAAATCCATGGCTTTGGTCAGCTTTTGTTTTGTCTCTTTCAGGAATCTTTTTTAGATGGGTGTTTGGTAATACGTTTGTGAGCTTTTTTCTTGCCGTATTGCTAGCTTTAGCGATAGTGCCTTTAGTTAAAAAAATTCAGAGAAAGAATTAACAAAACACCCATTTTAAACTTTACATCTTTCGAAGCCTAGATTCTAATTGGCTAAATAAAGTACGTGTCATTATAACTTGCTTTTTGGGTACAAATTGATTGCCTTAAAGTATAAAGCTATATAACTTATTAAAGTGAATACATTTTATTGACGTAAATTAATTAGCAGGAAAGCCAAATGAACAATAAAATACTCAAATCATCTACAGCTACGTATCAAGGTGGTGTTGCAAAAGCCGATGGTAAATTTTATGTAACGCAAGGTGAGGTACGTTTTGAGCCATACAATGAAAGTGCTGGTTTAGGGCCTTATACTTTTACACGAAGCGCAATCGTAAAAATTGAAAAGTCAGCAGGGAGAGGTGCAGGCATTTTACCACTAACAAGCGATGCAATAACAATCACTTTAGATAATGAAGATACTTATGACTTTATTTTAGCAAACCCCGATGAATGGATTCGTCTACTCAAGCATTAAACAATCTCTAGAGCTGGCATTTAGGCATAATTATTTTAAGTGTGTGCTAAGTTAAACGGCATCAATAGTTTCCAGTTTTAACTATTAAAAAACTACAACAAAAGGATTTGAATGATGGTTAAAATATCTATGCTCACTATTTCTACTAGCAGCTTTATTGTATCTTTTATGGGTTTTGCTAACACCGCTGTGTCACCGCAAACGGATGAGCAGTGGCGAACAGTAATAGAAAACGATATTCAAGCTGCTTACAACATTACAGCACAAAATCACCCAGGTATGTTTGATGCTAACAACCCCGCGTTCCCTGACTTATTAAAACAGGCAAAAGCACAAGCGCTTAAACTCTCAACTCAAGCGAGCGGGCCGCAGGTTCATGCAGCGGCAATTGCGCGCTTTAGCACTATTTTACAAGATGGCCACGCCGGTGCGTTTTCAAGCGTAGATAGACCCGCGCGCCGCTGGCCGGGCTTTAGAACTGTGTGGCGAGGTGATGCGCTAAAAGTGTATTACAGTGAAAACAAAAATATTAGCAAAGGCGACGTTGTAAGCCAATGTGATGGACAAAGCACCGATACCTTAATACGTGAGAGAGTGTTTAAGTTTTATGGGCAAGTTGCACAACCTGGCCATTGGTGGCAGCAAGGTTGGCGGTTACTCATTGACGAGGGCAATCCATTTTTAACTCCTTTAAAAGAATGCGAATTTGTTAAAGCCAATGGCGATACCTATACACACGTATTAAATTGGTCTGTAAGGCCTAAGTCAGTCAGTAAGCATTTAGAAAATGCCTACAACGGTGATGAACTCCCCATCGATTTAACTTGGCCTGAAAAAAATATTGCGTGGATTGCTATGCCTAGCTTTTCATCAACCGAAAAGCAAACTGCTGCCTACAATAAAGTGTTTGAAAAAATACAACAGCAGCGTAGCAAGTTACTTACTGCAAAAGCCGTGGTGTTAGATTTGCGCCATAACCAAGGTGGCTCATCTTATTGGAGCTCACAAATAGCCAAAGAACTATGGGGCAAAAAAATAGTAGAACAAAAAGTAAATAATACTTCTCAAAACACGCAAGTGTGGTGGAGAGCATCAAAGGATAATACCGACCATGTAGTGTCTTTATTAGAGGTTGTAAAAAATCAGCCTGAATTATTGAAAATATTTAAAATCACAGCTGCGGGTATGGCTTTATCACTTAAGAGTGGTGATCCATTTTATGTAGAGCAAGAAACCAATACGCTAAATAACATACCACAAAAGCCTTTAACTAGTGACTTTAAAACCAAGGTGTTTGTTATTGTTCCGCCGCAGTGCGCCAGTGCTTGTTTAGATGCGCTTGATAAGTTTAAGCTTTTTGAAAATACAACGTTATTCGGTGCGCCAAGTAGTGCTGATTCTATGTATATGGAAGTACGCTTAGCTGATTTACCTTCAGGGTTGGGGAAAGTGATTGTACCTAACAAAGTATACGTAAACAGAGCGCGAGGAGCAGGGGCTTACTACAAGCCAGATATTGCGTATAAGGGCATTGATTGGACAACTAATGTATTGCTTGAGCAAATAAAAACGTTATAAAAAAGCCGCTTGTTGAAACAAGCGGCTTAACTATTCTAACTAGGGAATAGTTTAAAACGTGTAACGAGCACCCACTGAGTAACGAGGGCCGTACTGATTAGCAAATAAAAACTGCTCTTCGTAACGGCCGTAGCCTTCTTCGGTGGCATTATTTAAGTTTATGCCATCAAAAAATACGGTTACGTTTTCGTTTACATCGTAGTTAACGCTCATATCCCATTGGCCGTAGGCTTTAGCATACTGCGGTGGCGCATCGGCTGAGCCTTGTGCTTGGCCTACACCAATTAAGTACGAGTCGCGCCATGCGTAAGTAATTTTGATTGATAGGCCGTCTTTTTCGTAAAAACCTTGAAAGTTAGCAGAGTCACTTAAACCTGTAAGCGGAGCTTGTTGGTCTAGGCTTTCGCTATCAAATTCTACATCGCCATCTACAAACGTGGCGTTAACACCTACACCAAAACCAGTTTCGCCAATTAAGTGCTGAACAGCCACTTCAAAACCATCTACCGATTTGCTGTCGGTGTTTTGTGGTTGGCTTATGTTCCATACCATAAGTGGGTCATCGCTATTTGGCTCAATGACGCCATTCGCATTGCCATAACCATTGCTAATCATTTGCGCAAAAATAGCATCGGTGGTTGCTTGTTCGCCGCGCGATTCAATATCGCTAACTGCTTGTAAGTAACGTGGGCCGTTTAAAATGTCGTATAGGCCTTCAATCGTGGTTTGCGTAATGGTGGTTTGAATAAAGTTATCTACGTCTTTTTTAAAGTAACCAACAGAGGCGTAGCTGCCTTCTGCGTAGTAATACTCTAATGATAAGTCGAGATTGGTTGATTCAAACGGCAATAAATTTGTATTACCTTGGCTACCCGTGCGCGAGCCAGGTTTTGGGCTGCCTGTTAAGCTACGGCCACCGGCTAAATCACCCAGTGGTGCACGCGACATAGTTTTACCCCATGAAACACGGGCTACAACGTCTTCGGTTAAATCAACACTTACATCGATTGACGGTAATAATATGTCGTAATCGCCTTGCTGCTCTAAGAAGTTATCATCGCCGCCGGCTGCATATTGCATTATCCATTCTGAGGCGCTGATCCAGTTTACTTGTTCTTCAACACGTTGGCGTACTGTGCTGGTTACATCTGTTTGCTCGTAGCGCAGGCCTGCGTTTACTTTTACGTAGTAATCGCTTACATCAAACTCCCAGCTTGATTGAATATAAAAGCTGTTTGTAATTTCTTCTACGTAGCTTTCGCTATCAATACCATCCATGTAAGCATTAGCAGCGTATGCATCGCCACCGGTTACATCAGAAGTTAGGTAAGCCATTTGGCGAGCCACTGCTTCGTCAAAATCGTAGGTGTAGTAGTAACCTGGTTGTAAGTTGCTGCCGCCACCATCAAATTGATCTAAAAGGCCCGACGTATCGTGGCGAGTAAACATGCTATCTGGGAATATTTCTGTGTACGATGGGTTAAAACCAGGGCCACCCACTAAGCCACTCCAAGCAGTGTAACCGCCAGTGTTTTGCTCAGTGCGCGATGCACCAAATTTTACTTTAACTAGGCCAATATCAAAGTTTTCATTGTACCAAGTGGTATGTAATTGTAATTGCTCAATGTTTGATTCACCCGGCGAGTGCGTAAATTGGCTAAAGTTAGAGTCAATTTCGCCTGGCGTTAATTCGCTTGTGCCGTTTAACCAGTTAACTTGAGCACTTGGGATTTCGCCTGTGCGGTAATCGTAAATTTTGTTTGCTAGCTGATCAGAGCCTAAAATCACTTGGCCAGTACTGCCTAGCCCATCATCGGCGCCGTTATCGGTTTCATTTTTAGAGTCATGGTAATCAAGTTCAACGTGCCACGTGTCGTTAATTTCCCACTCTAGGTTTAAACCAATAGAGCGTGCTTTTACTTCTGTGGTGCCTTTGTTGGCTGTAAACGAGGCATCGTTTCCGCTAATATCGGCATAAACAGCGGTGCCGTTTTCATCAAGCTCGTAGCCATTAATATTGCTACCAAAGTCGTTCCAAATACCCCAACCAATACTTTCAGAGCCCGTAACCGCTTTACTTGCTGTGTAATCTAAGGTGGCTACAAAGCCATCAACTGGTTCAAATTGAAAAGTAACTTGGCCGTTAGTACGTTCACGCTCTACATCTTCAATAGAGTAGTTCATGTCTTTAGGGAAGTAGTAGTTACCTGATGGGTCAGTACGGTTATCAACAACGTTACTGCTATCTAATTCAGGTAAATCAACATTGGCTTGCCAACCTTGAATATTGGCGCGTTGTTTTTGAAAGTCGCGTTCTTGATGCGAAAACGAAAAACCAAAACCAAATCTGTCATCTGCAAATGTGTTGCTATAAACAGCAGAAAGCTCAGGCGTTACATCATCACCGGCTTCGTTTGATGAGTCGTGATTTGCTTTAACCGTGGCTGAAAAATTTTGGCCTGGCTTTTGAAAAGGGCGCGCAGTAGAAATGTTTACCGTAGCACCTAAACCACCGCTTGGTACATCGGCGCGCGCTGTTTTAAATACTTCTAGCGCACTTACGCCCTCTGAGGCAATGTTTTCAAGGTTGTACGAACGCGTATAACCTGTGCCAGGCATTTGGCGGCCGTTTAGCGTAATTAAGTTAAACTCTGGGCCAAAACCACGTACGGTAATTTGGCTACCTTCACCGTTTGCACGGCTCACCGATACACCGGTAATGCGTTGTAATGACTCTGCTAAATTGGTATCTGGAAATTTCCCCATTTCTTCTGCTGAAATGGCATCTACTACGCCCGATGAATCACGTTTCATATCCATAGAACGAATAAGTGAACCACGAATACCTTTTACTTCAATAACTTCTACATCAGGAGATGCTGCAGTGTCTGCCTCGGCAGCAATGGC
>NZ_AUTO01000194.1:0-5679 GCF_000498055.1 Pseudoalteromonas sp. TB51 | reverse complement strand
TGGCCGTATTTAACGTGCTTGCAGCAATGATAAGAGACACAGAAGCCGCGAGTTGGCTCTTTTTAAAATTGAATGTGTTCATAATAGCTCTGCTTTATAAAATGTTGTTGTGTAGCAATAGGCGCCATGCGCCTATTGTAGTGTGTTTTTATGGATTCGCGATAATCACGTTATCTATGCGGTATAATGCGCCGTTGCCCATATCCCACGTAGGAAATACCATGAGCACGTTTATAGCGCTAATATCTAAGCCCGCATCAAATAGTTGCCCAATAGGGAAGGTGTATGTTTGCCATTCGCCTGTAACAGGTGTTTGCCCTTCATTGCTTTGCGTTAATGCCAGCTCTACTGCGCTTGAAGCGCCAATTGATTCAATTTTAAATAACCATTGTGCATCCACGTTTGAGGGTGCTGTTATTACTTTTAAATCAAACTGTACAACGCCATTTTCTAACAGGGCTGATGCATCAAACGATACGTCTTCATCGGCTAAAAAGCCCATTACAGTAGGTGTTGCACCAATGCTAAACTGAGCCACTGCGCCGTGCTGATCATCGTCGGTTTCTGTTGTAGGTGTTGAACCACCACAGCAATCCCATATGCTCCACTGATCGGCGACTGTATCTGTAAATACGTTTAGCTCACCAGAGGCAACGGGCGCTGCATTAGGGTTGTAAATTTTAACATTATCTACACGGTAAACCGCGCCTTCACCTGCGCCCCATGCCGGAAAAATCATAAGTACATCAATTGCACTTACATCAAGGCCTGCACCTGCGAGATCTGATAACTTAAATGTATAAGTTTGCCACTCGCCAGTCACTGGCGCTACACCTTCAACACTTTGCGTTAGTTCAAGTTCTGCAAATGAAGTTGCACCATTTGCTTCTACTTTAAATAACCACGCAGTTGAAGGGTCGCTAGGGGTAGACGTTACTTTTAAATCAAACTGAATAACGCCTTCATCTAAAATGCTGCTTGCATCAAATGACTCACCTGCACCACCTACTTCAACACGGCTGTTAAAGCCCATAACTGTAGGCTCTGCACCAATACTGAATTCAGCGGTTACACCGTGCGCTTCATCATCTACCACTTCGATAGGCGTTGAGCCACCACAACAATCCCACATTGGCCATGCTAGGTTTTGCTCATCTTCAAAAATAGTTAGCTCTGGTGATGCGCCTAGGTTGTCTTGTGTAATCTCAACGTCGTCAATTAAAAAGGTTGCGCCTTCGCCCGTGCCCCACTCAGGAAATACCATAAGTACGTCAATTGCGCTGATATCTAAATCTAAGTCAGCAAGGTCAGAAAGTAAAAATGTATAGGTTTGCCACTGACCTACTACAGGTGCTTGGCCTTCAACGCTACTTGTAAGCGGCATATCAGCATCGCTTGAGGCTTCTGTGCTTTCAAGTTTTACAAACCAAGGTGTGTCTGGCACGCTTGGTGCGCTGGTTACTTTCATTTTAAAGCGTACGTAGCCTTCTTCTAGCATAGGTGATGCATCAAAAGGTGTTGCAGCGCCGTTTTCGTCAGTAATAAATGCATCGCGGCTAATAAAACCAACCACTGTAGGCTCGCTGCCTATTGTAAATTCAACAACGTCGCCTTGCTCTTCATCACTTACAATAGCAGGTGTAGAGCCACCACAACAATCCCATGCTGGCCAGTTAGGGTTTAAGCTGTCGCCAAAAATAGTTAACGGTGTAGCAATACCTGTAGATGGCGGGCTAGGAATAGGCGCTTCGCCCTCTAGCAGGGCATCGTCTAGGCTATCGTAACCAGGGCGAATAGTTTCACACCCTTTGCCGGTATCTGGGTTTGATGCACATTGATAAACACGTACGTAGTCAATTGCAAATGTTTGGCCGTTTTCAAATGCGCTGGCATCTACGCCTAACTCATTTACGTTTTCAGGCCAGTCGCCGCCTACTGCTAAATTTAACAGTAAGTGAAAGTCTTTATCGTAAGGAGCGCTATCCCAATGAGTTTCTAGCTCGCCAGAACCTTGTTCAAAATACTCTGCAAACCAACCGCGATGTTTCAAACCTGCTGCTTCGCCTTTGGAATTATATAATACTTCTGATTGGCGCTGTGTGGCATATAGGTAGCCATCAACGTACCAGCGTATTTCACCTTCTTGCCACTCTACTGCGTAAGTATGAAAGTCATCTGCTGGGTTGCTATCTTCAGGAAATTTGTACTCTTGGCCTGTGTAGCTGTTATCTGGCCATGCACGGCCGTAATGCAATGTGCCATGAATGCTTGATTCAACACCGCCATCTTCGTCAGCGGTTTTTAGGTTTACTGATTCTAAAACATCAATTTCGCCTGAGCGTGGCCATGTACCGTATTCTTCATCGGTTGGTAGCATCCAAAACGCAGGCCAGCTGCCTTGCCCCGAAGGGAGCTTTGCACGTACTTCAAAGCGGCCATAAGTAAAGTCAGCATTGTAACGGGTATTTAAACGCGCAGAAGTGTAGGGCTTTTCAGCGCCTTCTGTTGCGGGTAGGGCAACAATGTTTAACACACCGTCTTGTATAAAGGCGTTTTCTTCGTTATCGGTGTAACATTGTTTTTCGTTGTTACCACCGCCATCGCAGTTTAATTCAAAGTTCCACTTATTAGTATCAATGGCTGAGTCTTCAAACTCGTCGCTCCATACTAGTTGCCAATCTGAAACTGGCTCAGAAGCGTCGATATTTTCAAAATTAGATGTTGTGGCAGAGTCGCCACCACAGCCAGCTAAAGACGCTAACGAAATNAAATAGCAGCCAATAAGCGAGCAATGTGTGTTTTTTCAATGTTCATAGCTGAACCCCGGTTTCACAGATTGTTGTCAGAATGTGTGTTTAAACTTATTAAAAAGAACTATATTTATTTTTGTAAGCGCTTACATTTATCATGTGTTTTTGTAAGCGCTTACAAATAATATTGCGCACTACGTAAATGGTCAACATATTTGTGTGTTTTATTTACATTTAGTTTACGGTAAGACCAGTTTACCAATTGGAGTTATTAATTAAATCGCTAATAAATTTAACAGCTTACATTATTTGTAATGTTGCATTTTTAATACATGTATTAATATTTTACTTAATTGGTAAATATAAAAGTTACCTGTAGCAATTACGTTTAGCGCTAATTGCGATGATTTACCCGTATTAGGCTAACTATATGGCGTGTAATTTTGCTTTTTTACAAAAAACGAAAGTTAAAAAAGTGAAAGTGGTATAGCATTCAATAGGTTAGTAAACCCTTTAAAGCGCTTAGCTTGTAAAGGTTAAATTATAGGGGGTAAGGCTTTGGCGGGGTTTAATAAGGTAAATGTGTAAATTTAAATACGCATTTACCTCTTAATTTATTGTTTATTTTAATAGTATTGTAGCCACTTGAAATGGAAGCTTATTTACGTTTAAACGGCATAATTAGCAAGCCCCACAGCGAGGCGTTTTGCTGCGGGTTAGGGTATTCTTTTAAGCCTATATCTATGTCGTTATCGGCTTTTTGCGCTTCATTTTTGTAACTACCAAACAGTTTATCCCACCAAATAACGCTAAATCCATAGTTTGAATTGGTTTCGCTCACGCGCTGGCTATGATGAATACGGTGCAGTATTTGGGTCATTAATATGAGCCGAAGTGGTTTTTCTATGGCATTGGGTAAACGTATATTGGCGTGGTTAAACAGCGCTAAGCCATTAAGTGCTATTTCAAATATTAATACTGCAATAGCAGGTACTCCTAAAGCGGTAACAACAATCAATTTTATAACAATACTGAGCACAATTTCGATAGGGTGAAAACGCAAACCTGTGCTGGTATCTACATGGGCATCGGCGTGGTGCACACGGTGCAAACGCCACAAAATAGGCACTTGATGAAAAAGCCGGTGCTGCCAATAAATAACTATATCTAGCAGTAATATGCTTAAAATAATAGCAACACCACTTGGTGTGGCTATTTGATTAAATAAACCGATACCCTGCTCTTGGTTATAAAGCGCTACGGCAGTTAAGCCTATTGGCACACTTAAGCGAGCAATTACAGAGGCTGCAAACACCAGTCCAAAATTTGCCAACCATCGGGTGGTACTTTTTATCGGCGATTTACGGGCGGGCATACGCGATTCTAGTAGCATCATAATAACCAAGATGCTAAAGAAGAACCCTAATCGCCACCAAATTTCATTACTCATTGGTTTGTTTAACCTCATCAGCTTCTTGGCGTTTAAGCGTGTTATACCCACCATGTATACGTGTAAAAATAGTAATAGCGCACGCAGTGGCAAAAATACTCGCCATTAGGGCAAAGTGCTGCGGCCAAATACAAAAGGCAATAAACAGCGCGATGGTTTCTGTGCCTTCGGTTAAACCATTTAAATAGTAAAAACTTTTGTATTTAAACTGGGGTTTTTCGAGCTTAAATTTTTCGGCGGCTATGGCAAAGGCTAAAAAGCTTGAGCCAGTGCCTATAAAGGTGGCCAGTAATATGCTACCTGCAATGGCGTTTTGCTCGGGGTTTGCCAAAATAAAGCCAAGCGGAATTGCCGCATAAAATAAAAAGTCGAGGGTAATATCTAAAAAGCCGCCAGCGCTTGAACTTAAATTTGCATGGCGTGCTAATGCGCCATCTAGCCCATCTAAAATACGATTTAAAGCAATAGCCGTTAACGCTGCGTACCACATTTCATACGCAATTAATGGCACAGCTAATAGGCCTATTAAAAAGCCTGCCACAGTAAGTTGGTGGGGCGTTATACCGCGTTTGTGCATTAACGCTACAACAGGGGTTAACAGTGGCTTTATTACTGGGGTGATGTATTTGTCTAACATGCTTGGTGCCTTGTGCTTTTTGTGCGTTTACTTGGCTAAATTTAAGGTGAGTAGTTTGCCGTTTGCGGCCTCTGCATCGCTATGATCGTGAGTTACCATAATAGCGGGCAATTTATGCTCGCGTATTTGGCTAAATACTAGCTCGCGCGTATCTACTCTTAATTGGGTGTCGAGCTTGCTAAAGGGCTCATCAAGCAAAATAGCTTTTGGCTCGCTCAATAGCATACGCAATAAAGCAACACGGGCTTGTTGCCCACCAGAGAGGTTGTCGGGGTGGCGATTAGCCATGCCTTTTAATCCAATTTGTTCAAGGGCGTGCTCTATTTTTTCAAGGCGCTGTTTTTTATTGCCTTTAGGCATAGCAAAGGCAATGTTACCGCTTACCGATAAATGCGAAAATAATAACGCATCTTGATAAAGCACGCCTATGTGGCGTAAATGTGCGGGCAAGTTATTAATATTTTCGCCGTTAAGCCACACTTCGCCATTTGCGCTAAAACCACTGGGTAATGTGCCGGTAAGCCAATTTAATAAACTTGATTTACCACTGCCTGATGGCCCCATAACAGTGAGTATTTCGCCGCCTTTTACCTGCTCGTTTAAGCTAAGTAATTGTTGGTTTTGACGATAAAGCTCACAATTTTTAATCTCTAAAGATGACTGCATTAAAAACCTTTTAATTTATGGGTTAGCGATGGGCGCTTTTAAAAAAGTACTTAGGTAACACCCACGCCAGTATAAAGCCAATGAGTGGCAATGCCATTTGCATAATGGCATACACCGCACTGGTGCGCCTACTTGCGCCATTAGCAAGGGTAACCGCTTCGGTTGTTATGGTTGCT
>NZ_AUTO01000193.1:0-14262 GCF_000498055.1 Pseudoalteromonas sp. TB51 | reverse complement strand
CCCGCCACCGGCTAAAAGCGTGGGGAGGTATTGGCCAAAGCTAATGGCTAAACCAAGTGCCGCCGCAATTAAAATAGGGGCAAACAACTGGGGTAGTTTTACCTGTAAAAACACTTTGCAAGGCGTTGCGCCAAGGCTTGCTGCTACATTAGCAAAGCGAGGGTCTAAGCGCCTATAACTGCTCGAAAGTGATAAAAACACATACGGTAGTACAAACAATAAATGGGTAAATACCACATTAAAAAACGCGGCCTGGTTATTTACTAGTTGTTGCAGCCACACTAGCCCAAATAAAAACGCAATACTTGGTACAAGCAGCGGTAAATAAATAATTAAGCTGGTAAAGCGCGACATGGGTTTGGCACTTAACTGCTCTGACTCTAAGCACAAAAGGGTAATAATAATGGCAAATAACGTAGTAACTAGCCCTATAGCAAGGGTATTAAAAAGCGGGCTTTGCATTTGCATTAGCGCACTTTTAAAGTGAAGTAGCGTGAGCTGATCGGGCAGTGCCGCCGGAAAACGCCAAAATCCGGCAACCGACCACATAATTAAGCCAATTAATGAAAGCAAAATAAAGCCAATTACAAATACTGTTAATACGGTCGTTATTTTTTGCCAATACACACCGCCATATTCTCGCTCGCCATTGGTGAGTAAATCACTAAATAATGCTTTTATGGCTTTTTCGCCGCCAAGCCAAAGTGCTAGCAAACCACCAGTAAGTACAAGCTGCAATAATGCCCCTGCAGAGGCTTTAATACGCAGGTTTAAATCTACATCGTTAAACCAGTGCATAATAGCGACAGCCAAGGTGGGTGGTGTATTTGGCCCCAAAATAAGTGGCATTTCTACACTTGCACTGGCATAAGCCAATACGGCTAAAATGGGTAGGCGCAGCAATGGGTAAAGGCTTGGTAATACTACTTTAAAAAAAGCCGTCATAGGGCAGTAGCCTAAATTAAGCGCTACTTTATGTTGTTGGCGCAGTTTTTTGCCAAGCTCAGGCTGGGCAAGCACACCTAGCGCCATTAACAGTAAAAAAGGCAGCTCTTTAAGGGTTAAGCCTAAAATTATACTAATACCAAACGAATCATGCGGTAACATGCCGTTAGGCGCAAGTTCCCATCCACTAAACCAANGGCTGCTGCGTGGGGTATTACGAGTATTGGGCTCAGTAAGCGCTGAATACGGTTAAGCCACGGGCTATTAAAAAATGCCGCTAAAATCATTAACGTAATGATAAAGGCAAGTAAGGTACTTATTAATCCGCTGCCAACACTTAGCATAACCATTTGTGTAAGGCCGGGTGTTTGCATAAGCATAGTGAAGCCATGTAGGCCAAGTGTTGTATGCTCAAGTACCGGCGCATAACCAAAAGCGGGCAATAGCACGCTAATTAGGCCGCCTATTACCGGCAAAATTAGCAATGCTAATAAAAAACGTGGGCTTAATTTAACTAATTTACTAAACATATCGGCGCTTTTATGTGGTTTAAGCGTTGGGCTTGCTGCTAACTTATTTGAAACAACACTCATTGGCTTACTCCAAAACGTGTTTGCCAACCTTGCATAATAGCGTTTACCCAGCTTGGGTGTGGCTCACTTAGCGTGCGTTTAATACTATTCAAAGGCAGCGCGCTTGGATGCGGTTGCGTTGAGTTAAATAAGGCTTGTTGCTGTGGTGTTAGCGTTGATTGAATAAGTACGCTTTTATCGCCCCATATAGACGCTTTTTGTTTTTGAGCTTGCGCCTCTGGGCTTAATAAAAAATTAGCCACTAACTGCGCACTTTGTGCATGGCTTGCATTATAAGGTATGGCTACAAAGTGGGTGTTACTTAAACTGCCATCTTGCATTGCATAACTGCGAATACTTTTTGGTAAATCATAGCGTTTAACGGCGGCGGGCACTTCGGGTGCTGAAAACGTAAACGCTATGCTTAGCTCTGTGTCGCCGACTAAGCGGCGCATTTGTGCACCACTTTGCATAAAATGGCTGCCATCGCGCCAAAGTGTTGGGTGCAGTTTATTTAAAAAGTCCCATAATGGGCTTAATACTTGGGCTGTATTTTGTGCTGTAGCAGGCTGATTTAACTGTGCTTTAAGTGTTTCATCACTTTGTTGATTTAGCATAACAAGCGCGTATTTTAAAAAGCTCATGCCTAAAAAGTCAGGCGGCTTTGGGTAGCTAAAGCGCCCTGGATTTTGTGCGCTCCAGCTAAGTAATTGGTTTAGGGTTGTTGGTAGTGTGTTATTTGCAGTGCCGTCGATTGCTAAACTGTCGTAGTAAAAGGTGAGCGATGCTTGGCCCCAAGGTGCTTCCATCCCGTTGGTGGGTATTCCAAAATCAAAATTAACAGCGGGGTTATTGCTAGGGTCGGTGTAGCTAAAATTAGGCAGCTTATTAGCCCATTGTTTAAGTAATAATGAGTGCTCGCTCATGGTGGCAAAGTTAGCACCGTTTATCCAAATTAAATCTACGCTGCCTTTATCGTTATTGTTTGCTGATTTTTCGGCAAGTACCCGGCTTACGGCTTCGCTGGTATCACTGAGTTTTACATGTACTAAGTTAATGTTGTATTTGGCTTTTACTTGCTGCGCAGCCCATTGAATATATGCATTTATTTGCGCATCGCCGCCCCACGCATAAAAATATACGCTTTGGTTTTTACCTAAGCTTTCTATTTGTTGCCAACGGCTTTGTAGTTGTGTACTTGCTAGGCTTTTAAAGCTAATAATAAGGCAAATGCAAAACGCGACACAGCAAAAGCTGTATCGCGATAATGTTTGCCAACATTTATTGGCGAGCATTTAAATCCCAGTTGTAGTCTAAAAACTTAACTTTCATGTTGTTATTTTTAAGCGCTTTTTGCTGAGCGGGTATCAGTTTTAGTGCTTTAGGGTATTGCATAAAAAACTGCTGCAGCGTGTTGGCGCCTTTAAAGCCTTGTTCAAAATCCTCGCCGTACCACTTAAATATTGAAGATACACTTAGCGTATTACCTTGCGCTATATTGCGGGTTGTATCTGATAAAAAACGCACCGTTTGCGCTTGCAATTGGATTTCTAAATCAGTGGCTGTGTAGGCTTCTTCACGTAGTGCTGGGCAGCCAATGCTTGCGCAATTTACAGCAAAGTGAATACGTGGGTCGTTGTATTTACCACTGCAACGTATTAAACCATGCTCAATATCATCAAGGCTGCGCGTTTTACCAAGTAATGGCACAAACTCTTTGCTCCATGGTGAGCTAAAAAAACTGCCTAAATCTTTAATTGATTTAAGGTTTGGGTATTTTGTTAATATAAGCTCAACAGTAAAGGCATTATACGCATTGATTAAAAACGCCAGCTGCTTTGGTTTTTCCCATGTATCAAACTCATTTTGCGTAACAGCCGATAGCGAATCTAAATAGCTTTTAAGCTCGCTGTGCTTAGCTTTTATTGCTGAATAATCAACCTCTGTGCTGTGGCCATGATTAATAGCTACAACATGGTTGTTTAATAATGCGTTCCAGCCCTCGTGCATATTTTGAGCTTGGGCCGAAAATGACGTTGCAAACGATGTTGCAAGCAAAGCAGACCCTAACAATATCGCTTTTAAAGGTGTTTTAAACATATTAGCCTCTGCGCCATGCGTGGTATTTTTCAAGCATGTTAAGTACTTTTTCAGGTGCGTGAGCGCGTTTCCACTCGCCTGCTGCGTACTTGTTACCTTCAGCCCAAGTAGGGTAGCTGTGAATAGTGCCTAGTATTTTGTTAAGGCCTAACCCGTGTTTCATTGCCAGTACAAACTCAGCAATTAAATCGCCAGCGTGCTCAGATACCACAGTAACACCGAGTATTTTGTCTTTGCCTTTTGGTGTAATTACTTTAATAAAGCCTTTGGTGGCGCTGTCGGTAATGGCGCGGTCTAGCTCTTCAAATTCAAAGCGAGTGATTTCATAATCTATGCCTTTATCAATAGCGTCTTGCTCGTTTAAGCCAACACGTGCTACTTCTGGGTCAATAAACGTAGTCCACGGAATAACACGGTAATCGACTTTAAACTTTTTAAGATTACCAAATAAGCCATTTACAGCGGCGTACCAGCCCTGATGAGCGGCTACGTGCGTAAACTGATACGGACCTACAATATCGCCAGCGGCAAAAATGTTAGGGTAAAGCGTTTCAAGGTATTCGTTAGTGACTACAGTACGATTAGTTTCTATGCCAAGCTCTTCAAGGCCGTAACCTTTAAGGCGAGCGCTTCGGCCCACAGCACATAGTAGCTCATCGTATTCAATATCGATTTCGGTATCATTATGTTTTACCACAATGAACTTTTTGCCATCGCGCTCTTTACAGCGCAGTGCCTGATGCGAGGTTAAAATGTTTACGCCGCTCTCAGTAAGCGCTTCGTGAGCAAAGGTAGACACCTCTAGGTCCTCTTTGATCATGATGCGTTCGCTCATCTCAATTTGCGTAACATTTGAGCCTAAGCGTGCAAAGCTTTGTGCAAGTTCACTACCAATTGGACCACCGCCAAGTACAACAAGCTTTTTAGGGGCTTCTTCAAGCTCAGCAAATTTAGTCCATAACGTATCGCTTGTTACATAGCCTGTTTCTTCAATACCAGGAAGTGGCGGTACAAATGGGCGTGCGCCAGTTGCAATAACAATCGTGCGAGCGGTTAACGTTTGCGTGCCGCCATCGTTAAGTTTAATTTCTACAGTCCACGGGTCTAATAATTTACCGTAGCCTTTTACTACATCTACGCCTAGGTTAGTGTAACGCTCAACGCTATCGTGCGGGGCGATGTCGGCAATTACTTGGTGTACACGTGCCATTACTTTTTTAAACGAAAACTGCGGTGCCATGTTTTCAAGGCCGTAGTGTTCCCCGTGGCGAATTTGCTCAGCAATTTTAGCGCTTTTAATAACGGCTTTACTTGGCACACACCCGTAGTTTAAACAATCGCCGCCCATTTCGCCGGCTTCAATTAGGGTTACTTTGGCTTTAACCGCTGCTGCAATGTAGCTTGTTACTAAGCCGCCAGCACCTGCGCCAATAACAATCATGTTGCGGTCAAACTTTTTAGGTTTAGTGTAATTTTTGTATACGCGACGTTTTTTAAACACGTTTAAGATTCCTTTAGCAATAAAAGGGAACACACCCAATAAAGCGAACGATAAAATAAGATCGAGCGATAAAATGCCTGATAAGCTCTCAATTTGCGCAAGTTGCGTACCTGCGTTTACAAATACAAATGTACCCGCCAGCATGCCTATTTGGCTTACCCAGTAAAAGGTCCATGCTTTAATGACGGTAACACCCATCAATAAGTTAATTAAAAAGAACGGAAATACGGGTACTAATCTAAGCGTAAATAAGTAAAAGCCACCTTCTTTTTCAACGCCTGCGTCAATAGCGTCTAAGCGCTCAGGAAAACGTTGTTTAATTGTATCGCGCAATAAGTAACGCGATACTAAAAAGGCAAGCGTAGCACCTACCGTAGAGGCAAACGAGGCAACCAANGCCGCCCCGGGTAATGAGAGAGCCGTTACCACTACGTATAATAAAAAGAAGCCACCAAAAACCAACAATGGTGATTGCTCTTTATATTGGCTAAATTGATCCATCGACCCTTTTAAGCCTTCAAGTGTAAGTAACTGGTGTAAATTAAAGTGAAAGAACAAGCCTATAGCCGCTGCTGCAATCAATACCAAAAATAGTTTTTTAATCATGTTCTCTCTCAAACCGCTCTTAAAAATTATGGGTTAGTGTTAATTTTGCGTTTATTGGCAGTTCTGGAAATGCCAATGTTGCGCCAAAGTAACCCCCTTCAAATACTGGGCGCCAGTTTTTTTGATTAGTGACATTGTTTACATCTAATCGCAACTTAGTCCTAGGCGTAAAAGCATAGCTAGTATTAACGTTTAGCGTGTATTGATCACGAATTTTAACTGTTGCTAAAAAGTCTAATGGGTAACTCTTTGTATATAGACCTGAAAAACCCATTTGCCATTTCGAATTAATTGAATAATTTCCGTTAAAACTGAACGATTGCTCAGGAATGCCCTGAACTTGGCGGTTTGAAGGTGCAAACGCGGTAAAACTTGGTGCGCCAACGCCGGTACCTGCAATAATATCTGGGCGTGAATTGTCAAACGCATCGATTACTTGAGCAGAATCTTGGCTGCTTGCAGAATTGTCGTAACGAGCATCTATGTAGCTGTAGCCCGCACTTAGCCAATAAGGGTAGGCATCGTAAAATATTTGGCTTTCAAAACCTGTAGTACGAATACCTGTATTGCTGCCATCGCGATTACGTAAACTACGACGCTGGCTAAATACCGCACCATCAGCGTACCAGTCGCTATTGGTTGGGGCGTACTTTAAGCCAAACTCAACTAAGGTGTTTTCGGTTGCAAAATTTTGTGCGCTAATTGTGTTATCGCCGCCAAGTGATGTACCGCCCGCCATACTGTTTGATGTTGCTTCGTTATAACTTGCTGCACCATAAGTGGTGTAATCACTATTTAATTTGTAATTAAAGCTAACTTGGCCAGAATGCAGTATTTCGTTAATGCTGTCGCTTGCGGCAACTTGACCTTGTGGTGCAATAGGGTCGTTTGCTTCTACATCGTAAAAATCAACGCGGTAACCCACACTGGTATGAAGTTTATCGCCCCAATCTGAGTCTTGTTGAATGGCAAGCCCTGTTTGCCATGAGCGTGAGTCGGTAGTGTCTGATAGGTTAAAGTCGCCGCTGCCATCGTTATCTAAATCGTATTGACCACCAGGCGATACAAATACACCTGGGCTTAGCTCTACTAAACGTGCTTTTTGTGCATCGGTTAAGGGAATGCGGCGGTTTGAAAGTGGGCCAGTTAAATCAATTGGTAAATCGGCCTCGGTAGTAAATTGGCTGTAGCCGAGGACTTTGTTGTAGCGTACGTCAAAAGCAAAAATTGTTTGTTGGTCGCTATTCCAGCGGTAGGTAAGCTCAGTGCGGTTTTGCGCTGTATCGGCGCCGTCTATAATTTCTACAAAGCTGTTTTGGGCTATTTCTTCACGCTGTAAATGCTGAAAGTACGTAATGTTTTTAAGTGAGGCATTAGCACTTAGCTCGCGCTTATAAATGCTGTGAATTAAATAAGTGGTTGCTTCGTTTTGGTTATCAGGGTCGGTAAGCACGGTGCTGCGATCTATTTTTACTTGCCCAGTAGGCGAAACAATTGAACCCGCTGCTGGTACGGAACTGCCATTGGCTTNACGCCTTGGCCGGTAATATAAAGGCCATCATCAATTAAGGCTTGGGTAGGGCGGTTAATACCAGCGTTGTCGGTAAATTCAACTTGGTATAGCTCAAAGTTAATATCCCAACTGCTTTTATCATCGGGCAATATGCGTAGTGCTGCAAGTAAACTGTCGCTTTTAGTGCCTGAGTAATCGTAGTAGCTGCCCTCATCAAGGTGCTCGTAACTTACTCTAAGGCCCACTTTATCTTTTATAATGGGGGCAGTGTAATCTACTTGCGCACTGTATTGATCCCATCGCCCCGCTGAGAGCTTAACTTTACCTTTACTTTCATCTGTAGAGGCAGTCTTTGAGTGTAAATTTACAAAACCACCGTTACGTTGGCTTGAACCAAATAAAACCGGCGGTGCACCCTTTACTACATCTATTTGTTCTACAGAATTGAACGATAACGGCACACCAAAGCCATTATTACCAGCTTGGCGGCGTGTACCATCTTGAAAAAGCTCACCCAGTTGGCCACGAATAGTAGGTAAGCTGGGTGCACCAAAGCCACTTGCAGAGTAAGTGTTTGGGCTCACTGCTAGTACGTCTTGTAGGGTAGTAATATTTAGTTGCTCTATTAACTCGCTTGAAATAGGCGTGACTGAGCGTGCTATATCTTGCAGCGCAAGGTTGTCGCCGAAGGGGCCGTTAATAGTGGCATCTTTTACAGAAAGCCCTTGAGATTTAATCGTTTGGCCTGCTACTTCAATACGTTCAATTGAGTCGGTATTAGCTGCAGATTGTGCCGCGTGAGCATAAAAATTAGGTGTGAGTGAAGCGGCTATAAAAAGTGCCAAATATGAATGTTTCAAAAGGGTTCTCATTTTGGTTAGTGTGAATGTGGCAATAAAGACCTGAAGCTTTGTGAATAACTTTCAGTAAATATTAATTCTTTTTGTTTTTTAGAATGAAACGTTAAAAGTTTAGCACATTGCTCAAAAGCGTTATTCAGTTTTAGGCACTATGTTTTTGTTTTACAAATACTGTAGTTAGTTATTGCCATAATAGGTTTTAATTTATAAATAGCGGTTTTATACGCAAACAAACCAAAAGCAGGGCACCGAATTTATTAAAAAATTATACATTAAGATGAAATAAAATATGTGTTGAGCGGTCTTGCTAGTTTCAACATTAAATTATTTAGTTTTAAGGAAATTTTATGACTGGTACAACAGGTACTGACTTTCAAAATCGTTTGCAGTGGTCGCTTTTTTCGCTACGCCTAGGCGTATTTATTGTAATGATTATGTGGACGTTTGATAAGTTTGTTAACCCTGGGCATAGCGCACGAATTTTTGAGCATTTTTATGGTGTTAGCGGCTCTACAGATGTGGTTGCTTATGTGTTGGGGGCGTTACAGCTTATTTTAGTGTTGGCTTTTTTAGCGGGTATTAAAAAGCGCCTTACTTATGGCGTTATATTTGTAATGCACGGCCTTTCTACGCTTTCATCTTATAATCAGTATATTGATGGCTTTAATAACTTATTGTTTTTTACAGCGTGGCCAATGTGGGCAGCGTGTTTTGCACTGTATGTGTTACGCGAGCAAGACGTTAAATTTACCATTAAGTAGCGCTGCAAAAAAATGGTTATAAGCCATACGGCTTATAACCAATAAGTACACAAGGGAGTGTATGGAAGTCGGTTTAATTAATAACTAATGCATGGCATCGTTATACTGTTTAGCTAGGCTTTCTTTTTGCCCTTCGGTTAGGGCTTTACCCGCTAATTGAAATACTTCATGTTCTTCTTCACTTAAATGATGATGCACTAAATAGTGCAATTTTTTAGCTGCAACTAACCATGCCGATGAGCTCATTGCTGTGTCTTCAAGTTGTTCAATTAATTCGTCAATTTCATGGTGCTCAGCAACGCTGTGGCGTGCTTTTTCGTGCGTTAAATCGTCAAACATGAGTGGGTTATAAAAATAACGCTCTTCAAATTTTGCGTGATCTTCTAATTCGGCTTTTAGCTCGTCCATTAGCTTGTGGCGCTGCTTCGTATCGCCGTGCGTTTGAATAAGGGCATCTACTAACTCGCGTTGTTTATCGTGATCGTGACGTAGCGCTTCGAAAATATTCATAACTCTTTCCTTGCTGTAATTGCTTTATAAACTTTTAAAAGCAAGCGCAGTGCCAGATTTTAATATGCTGATATAATTGACTTTAATGTACTTTTGGCTGGTTTGGATGGAGTTGCTCTGTAACTTTTACACATAAACAGCTGCAATTTTTTCAGATTAAAAGAGGTGATTGCTTTTGACGCTACATAAGCTTACATATTTTTACTGGTTGGGTATTTTATTGAGGTGGTAAAGTAGCGCATTATTTGGGTACAAGCTGTACATACTTGCCTTACCTATATTTTTATAAAACTTTAGATATTAGGATAGTTTAAGGATGAACTTAAAAAGCCCCACTACAGCATTATTACTGTGCGCATTATTAAGTGCATGTAGTACAGCCGAGCATTCTGAACGACGTGTATGCATACAAGAGGCAGAAATGACTGAGCTAAATGGCGCTAAAACAAGCTCAGAGGTTTACAATGAATGTGTAAGCGCTCAAATAAAAAAGGATGCTAAAGGCGACACTTTTTTTGATGAAGTTGGTGTGTTTTTTATTGATCTACTTGTTTTAATAGCCGACTAAGTAAGCAAACTTACAGCTATAATTTAAAGCACAAGGGTGCGTAAAATAGGATTGAATATGAAAGCGTTTTTAATTGTATTTTCATTGTGTATATTTTTAACTGGCTGTGCGGCAAAGCCTTATGCGGGCTCTGCAAAATGTATGGAGCAAGCTGATATAGCTTATGAAACCAATATACATAAAAATGAGCCGCTAAATAATGATTGCAAAGCTACAAAAGTAAATACGCCTAATAAAGAGTTTGAGAATCATAGTATTGTTGATAGAAGTCTTTTACAGCTAATTGTTAGTTTTTTAAACGGTATATTTAGATAATTAAAATACAATTAAATAAGGTATGTATGCAGGAAGAACTAAAAGCAAAAATTATAGCTGTGTGCGATAAAAAAATAGCAGCCAAAGACGAAAACGTAGGCCTTTCTTTTTACGCTTTTTTTGCAAATAAAAACGACAATCCAGAGCTGCTGATGCAGCCGCTACGTGGTGGATACACACCCATAAGTTAGATCACTTTGAAAAAGCGATAAAAATAAAACAAATGATTATTGAAGGTGACTAATAACGTATATTTACGCGATTGCTATTTGGTTTCTACCATTTTCTTTTGCTTTATAGAGTTGTTGGTCTGCACGTTTAATTAGCTCGCTAAGTGAGTCGCTTTTAGCATCACTTATTGCCACGCCAGCACTAAAGGTAACGTGTGTTTTACTTGGCAATGCCTCAATATGACTACAGTACTGCGCTAACTTATTTTCAAGATTTTCAAAAAAGTTGTTTATTTTATCCCGGTTTTGCGTTTTTAAAACAAATAGCCACTCTTCGCCGCCATAGCGCCCAAACTTATCGTTAGTACTTAGTGTGTCTTTTGCTGCTTGAGCAAATTTTATAAGTACTAAATCTCCTATATCGTGGCCAAATTTGTCGTTAATAGCTTTAAAGTAATCTAAATCAACGATGGCTATTGCTAGGCTCTGCTGGGATAAACACTCATTTGCTTTTTGCAAAATGCCACGCCGATTTAAGCTGTTAGTTAGGTAGTCGGTTAATGCTATAGCATGGTATTTTTTACGTTGGCGCATTTGGCGGTAAAATAAAAATAGCGACACGATGACTAAAATAAAGGCAATTGAGGCACTTAAGCGCCAAATTATTTTTTGCTGGTGTTCTTCTGTTGCCTGCAGTTTGTTTATGTCTTTTTCGTATTCTAGCTGTAAAATTTTGTCTTCTTTTTCTTTTACTTCAAATTTAACCTGCAAGGTTTTTATATTGGTTTCGCTGGTGGCTTCGTAGTGTTTTATTGTATAAGCAAGCTCATCTTCAATTGCTTTAAATGCATCTTCGGTGAAGTTAAGCTGGCGCTTTAATTTATAGCGTTTGCTTAAAAAATCAGCCTTATAAATGCTGCGGCTAAATTTATCTAGGTTTAAAAATACTTCGTCGTTTACTTGGTTGGCCTTATTTAATAAATTTTGTTTTGTGTAGATGTCTGATAATAAAATCATTGATGCTAAATGCATGTCGTTAATGCCGGCAGAGCTTGCAAGTGCAATGTTTTTGTTTGCAAGCATTAAAGCCGTATCGTAATTACCCTGCAGGTATTGAATATTTGCAATAGAATATTGAGCGAAGGCTAAACCTTTTTTCATATTAACTTTGCTAAAATAAGCCAGCGCTTTATTTAAGTATACAAGCGCGTTTTTAGGCTGACCGACCTCAAGTAATACGTTTCCTAAACTCCAATAAGCTTTAGCAGTAAATAGGCCGTCGCTTGTTTGCTCGTAGGCATCTACCGCTTTTTGGGCATAATAAATGGCTTTTTCTTTATCATCTTTGTAGAGGTAGTTGTAAGCGTCGGCAATTTTTCTAAAAAAGTAGCCCTGCGAGGCTATGTCTTCTTCCTTTATAGCAAGCTCTAAACCTGTTAACGCCGCACTTAGCGTTTTTTTAAGTTCGTCGGTTTCGGTGTAGTAATAGGCTATAGTCCGAAAAACAATGATTTGTTCGTTAGGAGAAAGCTGTTTTACCTGCGTTTGCAGTTGATTAGCAAGCGATTGCGCATTACTTAATTCTTTGTTAATTGCGAAAAGCTTAAGCTGAGCCTCTAAAAATATTAGGTGACTGTTTTTATATGTTACAAGCTCAGTACTCTTTAAATACATTAGCAAATGGGTACTTAGCGCGGTGTATTGTTCTTGTCGAAAAAGTAGCTCTGAATATAAGGCAGCCGCTTCAAGGTGCAACTGTTTATGCTTTGTATGTTTAGTGACATTATAAGCGTGGGTTAGTTGTTTTTGGTGTAAAAGGTAATCTAGCTTGTTGGCTTTAATATCACTAAGCAGGCTTTGGATTGATTTTATATCAGATGAAGTTAGTGAAGAGCTACTGGCAAATGTAGCACTACTTGTTAATAAAAAATAACAGGAGCGCAAAAAAGCGAAACCACACTATATTGATTTTTATTATTATATTGTTCGTCATTTTTTTTACTGAATCAACACCCAAAACGATATAACTAACTATAGCATTGCTTGTAAATAACAAGTTAATACTTTATTGGGTGAAGATCAGGGAATACACCACCACATTCCTTTGAAAACTCCACTTTCTAGTAAATAAGTATGAAAAGTATTATTAAAATAATCATGACACCCATTTAAAACATAACTATGACACCCATCATAATAGTTGTATAAAACACAAGCTCGGACTACGCTTTAGCTTAAATAATAAGCAGGGTTGTGTTATGGCTATTCCTCGTAAGCGCCAAATAAGTTTGGCAGATACAAAATATTATCACTGTATTTCACGCTGTGTTCGCCGGGCATATTTGTGTGGTGAAGACCCTTTTACAGGGAAAAGTTACGCGCATAGAAGAGGGTGGGTAGAGGATAAGCTTATCAGCCTTGCAAAGGTATTTTGTATAGATATTTGTGCATACGCAGTTATGAGTAATCATACACATATTGTGTTGTATGTAGATGATA
Organism: Pseudoalteromonas sp. TB51; assembly: GCF_000498055.1. NCBI lineage: Bacteria > Pseudomonadati > Pseudomonadota > Gammaproteobacteria > Alteromonadales > Pseudoalteromonadaceae > Pseudoalteromonas > Pseudoalteromonas sp. TB51. Next base: position 1,342 of record NZ_AUTO01000193.1, on the reverse strand, counting down.
AAAAAGCTAATAGGTTAAACGACAAAGCAATAGCAATTCGTTGGCACAAGCTTTTTAAAGGCACCGCTATCACGCATAAATTTATACGCGGTGAGAAGTTATCGGCTACCGAACATTGGTTTTTAAACGAGAGCCTAAAGCTGTATCGAGAACGCTTAAGTAGTATTAGCTGGTTTATGCGAGCATTGAACGAAAATATTGCAAGGCGAGCTAACAAAGAAGATGGCTGTACAGGGCGGTTTTGGGAAGGGCGATTTAAATCTCAAGCGTTACTAGATGAAGCTGCTTTGTTAGCGTGCATGGCATATGTAGATTTAAATCCAATACGCGCCAAAGCGGCTGAAACACCTGAGGATTCGCACTTTACGAGCGTAAAACAACGCATAAAATCAATTGCACTTAAAAGCAACCAGGCGTTAAAAGTTAAGCAGCCAAAACAGTTATTACGCTTTGCAGGAAAGTCTAAAAAATACATGCCAAAAGGTTTACCATTCGAATTAAAAACGTATTTAGAGTTAGTGGAATTAACAGGCAGATGTATTCGCGCTGATAAAATAGGCTTTATTGCGCATTCAGCACCTGAATTATTGATACGTTTGAATATAGCGCCAGAGAACTGGTTAAAACTTACAACCGAATTTGGCAATGTTTTTCATGGAGCGGTGGGGCGTGTAAGTTCATTAGATAGTTATTGTAAGCACCAAGCTATTAAGCGAAGGCCTAGCTATTCAAATAGTAAAAAATTATTAGCCTAATAAAACCGTTAAATAAATAGTATGTCACTTAGCTTTGCTGAGCTTTTATTGTGCCTGAAGTTTCTAAACAGCCATAAGATTATGATAAAAAGCTTAAGTATATAAACTCAAACATCCCCATTACCACTCAACATCTCAAATCAATATATAAATCCAACTAAATATTTCTTACTACATTGTTAATTTATAAATAATTAGAGTGGGTGTCTTATTTATGGCTTTATTATGACTAAGAAAGATTAAAGGGATGCCATATCTATAAATACCCTCATATATTTTGGACTTTAGGGCTTTCCTAGCCTGTTAGTTAATAATGGGTGTCAAAATTATTATTTTGTATAAATCTGTATTGGTTGACATGTAGAATGAATGCTCTACCATATTGAGTAGAGCATTCATTCTACATGGGTTAAACACTTTGCTAAAACAAGATATAGCTGCTGCGCTTGAGGTGGCCTTTAGTCAACATGGTTTTGCTGAGCCTAGTGTGGCTAAGCTGCAAAAACTCAGTGGCGTTAGTTTGCGCACCCTTTATAAATATTACCCGTCAAAGCAGGCAATGATCATTGCTGCGCTTGAGTACCGCC
>NZ_AUTO01000192.1:0-5275 GCF_000498055.1 Pseudoalteromonas sp. TB51 | reverse complement strand
GCCATAATCGCTATATTAATTTTTTACTTAAAGGTGCACCTGCTCCGGGAGTTGAGGCGGTTTTGCACATGTTTGATCAACTAAAAGCGTGGATGGTGCAATTTGCGCCTAATGGCTGTTTATCTATTAATGCGTTGTCGGCGTTTCCTGAAGATGAAGCTATTAGCCTTGCGGTGCAAACACATAAAAATGACGTAAAAAAACTGCTAGGTGAGCAAGGTTTAAATTCATCGTTGGCTAGTAGCTTGTTTTTGCTGCACGAGGGAGTGTCGAGTGCATGGCCAGTTATGGGCGATGAGGCGGTTACATCAGCAAAAAACAGTATTCTTAAATTAATATAAAGGAGCAACCAATGGCAAATTTACCTAGCACAATGCACGCTGTACAGCTTACCGAGCATGGCGATTTTGATGTATTAAAGTATGCAACTAACTTACCGTTGCCAGCGCTTGCACAAACCGATGTACTTATAAAAGTCATGGCTGCAGGTGTTAATAACACAGATCTTAATACCCGCACGGCGTGGTACGCTAAAAAACAAAGCAGTAAAGACGATGCAAGTTGGTCTGGTGATGCGTTTGTTTTTCCTCGTATTCAGGGGGCAGATGTGTGCGGCGTAATAGTCGCTGTTGGTAAAAACGTAGATCAAAGCCGTATTGGTGAGCGCGTTATTGTTGAGCCATGTTTAATTAAAGCTAATGGCGAAACGCTTAAATCGCCATGGTATTTTGGCTCTGAGTGCGATGGTGGCTTTGCACAGTTTACCCGCGTTGACTCTATTCACGCTTATAAAATTAATAGTAACTATAGTGATGAAGAGCTGGCCTCTTTTCCGTGCTCATATTCTACGGCCGAAAACATGCTTTTTCGCTCAAACCCACAGCAAGGGCAAACTGTTTTAATTACAGGGGCTTCTGGTGGTGTTGGCTCAGCGGCAGTGCAATTAGCTAAAGCACGTGGCGCTTTTGTTATTGCCATTACGAGTAAAAGTAAGGCGCAGCAGCTTGAAGGGTTAGGTGCCGATAAAGTTATATTTCGTGAAGATGATTTAATTCAAGCCTTAGGTAAAAACAGTGTTGATGTAGTCATTGACCTTGTTGCCGGTGAGCAATGGCCTGCACTGCTGGAGGTATTAAAACCAAAGGGGCGTTATGCGGTGTCGGGCGCTATTGGCGGGGCATTAGTAGAGCTTGATATACGTACTTTGTACTTAAAAGATTTAACTTTTTTTGGCTGTACAGTTATAGAGCCTGAGGTATTTAAAAGTTTAGTTAACTTTATTGAACAAGAAAAAATTAAGCCTATGGTGGCGCAAACATTCCCATTGAGCGAAATTGTTATAGCGCAAAAAGTGTTTGCACAAAAACAACACGTAGGAAAAATAGTACTCACTATTCCCCATAGCGAATAGTACGTTAAACAACAAAGCCCGTTACAAAGTAAACGGGCTTTTAAATGGTAACAAGCTTATAAGCTTTTTTTAGGCGGTAAAGCTACGTTTGCAAATATTAGCCCTGCTACAAGAGACATAAATATTAAAAACGTTTGCTGGCCTATATGCTCGGCATAAACAAAGTCTTGACCTTCAATAAGCGAGTTTAAGCCAATATACGTTTTACTGCCGGGTACCAGTACAATTAAGCCTTGCATGGCAACAATGGAAGCTGGGGCATTTGCAACGCGGTTAAATAAGTTACTAAACACTCCAACCGAAAGCGCACCAACAAACGTGCCTAACGTGTAGTCAAGGTACATAGCCGAACCAATACTCGTGCCATAGGCTATAAAACCAGATGCGATTGACCATCCAGCATGTTTAAGTTTGGTTCTAAATATCACTATTAAGCTGCTACAAAGTAAAAATATAGCCAACCACGCAGTCCAGCGCGGTAGTGGCTCGGGCTGTACAAAATCGGTTTGGCCAAATATGGCAAAGCCAATGCCTATGCCAATAAAGGCGCCAAAGTACAGTTTAAATAACAGCATAAACGAGTCCATAACCCGCGCCGTACCCGACACCAAATGCCTAGCTGCAAGTTCTGCTAAACCAAGCGCTAGCGCTAAACCAGGTATAAATACAATAATGGCTGAAAGCACGACTAACCGTATATTTATATCGGGCGAAATATACACACTTATTGCACAAGCCAGCACTGCCGATACTATAGCAACCAGGGGCTCAAGCATATGAGCAACCCGTTTTGAGCGCCCCGACCACAGCACAAACACATACACCACTAAAGTAAGTAACGCAGACCAAATAACGTCTGTCCAGCTGGTACCCATTAGCATGGCAAATGCACCCCCCGATGTTGCAAAAGCAATACCGGTAACAAATTTATTGTACGGGTTTGGCATGTCGTAAATGGCATCAAGCTGAGCATCAACTTCTTGTAAGGTGAGCTTGTCGTCGAGCATTTGATTAACTAAGTCGTCGGTGTCGGCAAGTGAGCCTAAGTCGTGATCGCCTGGGTCTACGCGTGCCACGTGGGTGTATTCGTCTTCGTGGCCATCAGTCCAAATTACAAACGTTACCGAAGTTGGCGACATAACAAAAGACGATTTAAGTCCTAAGTAAGTGGCCACTTCCATTAAGTGTGCTTCTAGGCGGTACGCTGGGGTGCCGTACTTATGAAGCATTTTACCTAATTTAACGATAAATTTGCGTTTTTCAGTAAAGGTTGCAGTTTTCAAATCTTGTATGGACCAGTGTGTAAATAAATTAGCTAAAAGTATAGGCTAAAACGCCCATTTGTAATGGGCGCGATTTTAAACACAAATCTGTAGGAGTCTAGTCATTTTTAATCTAATTTTTTATTTTTTTCAGCAATCCATTGCGCCATATATTGCGTACTGCGCATAGTATGGTGTTTTAACATTTGTCCGGTGAAGTTTTTTTCCCTATGAGCTTTTAAATCGTTGCTTATAGAGTCAATTTTATTAATTAACGCCGCGCTTAATTTTACTTTGTCGTACAAGGCATTTAGTAGTGTATTGCCAGCTTGTTGCGCGTGTTCAAAATCGGCTTGATTGTTGTAAAGCTCAACGGCTGCATTTGCAAAGTCGTCGGTATTATTAACCACTTTACCAGGCCATGGTAGTTCGTTGTGCATGCCCTCACTGCCTATATTGGTAGTTACACTGGGGGTTTGCATTATCATTGCTTCTAGCAGCTTGCCTTTTATACCTGCGCCAAAACGAAGTGGGGCTAAACATACGCGTGCGCTTTGCATTACCTCATAGGCGTTATCGGCCCAGCCTTTTATTAAAAAACCGGTTTTAGGGTTATTAAGTGCTGTTGCTTTTGGTGGCGGGTAAGAGCCATAAATATGCAGTTCTGCTTTTGGTAATTGCTTGCGAATAAGCGGCCATATTTTTTGTAAGTACAGCACGGCATCCCAGTTGGGGGCGTGTCTAAAGTTACCTATGGTCATAAAGTGCTCTCGTTGTTCAAACGATTTAGTTTGCGCAGGTAAAGCAGTTAAATCGACCATAAAAGGGAGATGATGTAATAAACTGGCTTCTACGTTAAATACACTACTAAGTAATTGCATTTCAAAGCTTGAAATAATTAAGCTTAGGTCGCAGCGCAATATTGCGGCTATTTCGCGTTTTGCTATGTCTGAATGTAAATCGCTGGTGGTAAATTCTCGCTCGCCTTTGTGCGCTTCGTGGCGCGCATTACGTAGGCATTGTAAATCTTCGGTATCGAGTATTTTAATGGCATTAGGGCAATGTTTATCTACACGCCAGCCAAATTGTTCTTCCATCATAAAGCGGTCAAACATCACTATGTCTGGGTTGTACGCTTTAACGTACTCATCAAAACTTTCGCAGTTTAGGGCAATGCTTTGACTGGTTATACCAAAGTGATCTAGGTTTACCATGTGCTCGGTGCGCTGTGCTGGGGTGGCAAATTCTACTTGCCAATTTTGCGCTTTAAACGCATTTAATAACGACATCATGTGCGTACCCGCAGCAGACGAATTTGGCTCTGGCCATACGTAACCAATTACCAGCACTTTTTTCATTACGGTGTTTCTCTAATTTGTAGGTTTACATTTACCAGTGTTTTTACTGGTGCAGTGTTTGTTTGAAGTTGTTCTTGCAGCACTAAAATACTGCGCTTAGCAAGCTCTTGCGTGTTTATATTGGCGCAAGTAAAGCGAGGTTGCATTTCGGTAATATCAGGAATATGTAAGCAGCTTACTATATTGTTTTTTAAATGCGGGGCGGCGGCTAAAACACCATGCGCAATTATATTATTAGCGCATACAACCGCGTCAATACTCGGATTATTAAGTAATGTGCTACTAAATATTTGCTTAGCATGTAATGGGGTGCTTTTTGTGCACGTAATAGCTGGCTCAGGGGTTATATTGTGTTTTTTACACGCGCTATTAAAGCCACTTAATAAACCTTGTGCAGATAAGCTTTCATCACCCACAAACAGTATGTTTTTAGGCGAATCATTTATTAGCTGCAGTGTTACTACATGGCTTGCTTTAGTGTAGTCGGGTAAAACACACGGGGCTGAGCTGTAAGGTACTTCGTGCATTAGGCTAATAACATTGTAGGCAGTAGCAAGGTTGTCGAGCCACTGCGCACAGGTACTAGCCACAGGGCAAATTATAAATGCAGCCACTTTGTATTCTTTTAAATTATTTATTAGCTGCGTTTGGCGCTCTACGCAGTTGTTACTACTAACAATAATGGCCTGAAAAAAAGCCTCGCTTAATGCCTGCTCAATATTTTTAGCAAGCAATGCCATAAGCGGGTTTGTTAAATCGTCAATTACTACAACTACTAAATTAGAGCGCCCAGAGCGCATAGCCGCTGCATCGCGATTATACACATAACCTAGCTCATCTATGGCTTGTAACACTTTTTGTTTGCTTTTATCGGCTACTTTATTACTGTGCGTAAGCACTAGCGATACGGTCGATTTAGACACCCCCGCACGGTGAGCAACATCAAAAATAGTGACCGATTTAGCTTTGTTAGGCATGGTATTTTAAGCGCGCAGTAGTGAGTAAATAGCTGCGTAGTGTAGCGTATATAATGCGTTTAAGTCATCTTTTAGCCCTGTAATTTAAAGCTTAATACTTTATGAACAGAGCAAAACATGTTTATATAACTTTTATAATCTTAAAAATAACAAAAGGATAAATACATGAACGCATTTAGGCTGTTAGTTGCCTTTATTTGTTGTGTTGTAATAATGCCAAACAGCTATGCTGAGCAAGGTTATCAAACACCTTCGCCTGAGCTAGCC
>NZ_AUTO01000191.1:0-641 GCF_000498055.1 Pseudoalteromonas sp. TB51 | reverse complement strand
GCCGCTGTGGTAGATGCCAAATTAGCACCCACTAGTTTTTTATCGAGCGATGGCCAATGGCTTGCTTTATTTGAGCGTAAGCGCGTAGAGACGCTTGACGAGCTTGCTAAAGATGAGCTTAAACTTGCGGGTATAAAGCTAAACCCTGCTAACTTTTCACGCTCGCGTGTTAGCGCTAAATACAGCGCGCTTGAGCTTAAGCATGTGCAAAGCGGCACCGTTATTAATATTAATTATTTACCAAACGGTATTATTCGCTCGCCTAAATGGTCATCTAACAGTAAATATTTAGCGTTTGTTGTAGAGCAACAAAACCAAGCAAATTTATGGCTTTACAGTGTAGAGACAAAGCAAGCTAAAATGCTCTCAAATGCAGCGCTTAACTCGGTTATTACCGCTACGCCTTACCAATGGCTGCCCGATAGCAGCGCACTGGTTGCAAATTTAGCGGTTAATATAGGTAAACCCGCGTTAAAAAACAGCAGTCAAAATGTAGTGCCTGTTATACAGCAAAGCACAGGCGAAAAAGCCCCAGCGCGTACTTATCAAAACTTATTAACCAGCCCGTTTGACGAAGCACAGTTTAAATTTTACGGCCAAGGGCAATTAGCTTACGTAACGCTTGATGGCAATACACAAGC
>NZ_AUTO01000190.1:0-10413 GCF_000498055.1 Pseudoalteromonas sp. TB51 | reverse complement strand
TGAATCGCCCCGTGTTTGCCAGAGACTCAATAACTTGAGAAACTGGAACTATGAAAAAATCAAATCGCTATACATCAGAATTTCGTGAACGTGCAATTAGGCTTGTTACCACACAACAGCATGAATACCCTTCTCTTTGGGCTGCGCTAGTATCGATTTCAGATAAACTGGGATGTACCCCAGAAACACTTAGAGCATGGGTCAAGAAATCTCAAGCTCAACCGTCTAAACCCTCTTCTAATACGCAATCAACTGAAGAACGCCTTGCCGTCTTAGAGCGCGAGAATAAAGAGCTCAAGCGAACGAATGATATCCTGAGGCAAGCTGCCGCTTTTTTCGCCCAAGCGGAGCTCGACCGCAAACAGAAGTAATAGTGGATTTTATTGATGCTTGCAGAGAGCATTACGGTGTCGAGTCAATTTGCAAGGAATTGCCGATTGCACCATCAACGTATTATTCTCATAAACAGATACAAAGAGAGCCTGAGCGACTGTCTAACCGCAAAAAGCGTGATGCTGAGCTGATAATACTCATTCGCGAAGTGTGGGAGGATAATATGTCAGTTTATGGTGCAAGAAAAATATGGAAGCAGCTACAGCTTGACGACCATCAAGTCGCCCGCTGTACAGTCGAACGATTGATGCGAGTTATGGGAATTCAAGGTGTTCGTCGGGGTAAAGCACATAAGACAACGATACCTGACGAGCAACAAGATAAGCCACTTGATTTAGTTAATCGTCAATTTACTGCTGAGCAGCCAAATCAACTTTGGGTAGCTGACATCACCTATGTTGCCACATGGAGTGGGTTTGTTTATGTCGCTTTCGTGATAGATGTTTTTTCACGATACATTGTAGGTTGGCGTGTATCAACGACAATGCACACAGAGCTTATTCTTGATGCGTTAGAGCAAGCTATTTGGCATCGTGGCAACCCCGAAGGGTTAATTCACCACAGCGACAGAGGCAGCCAATATTTGTCTATACGATACACTGAGCGACTTGCTGAAGCTGGAATTCAAGCGTCTGTAGGCAGTGTGGGTGACTCTTATGACAATGCATTGGCTGAAACAATAAATGGATTATTTAAAACAGAGATTATTCGCAGAAATGGCCCGTGGAAGAATGTTGATGCTGTTGAATACGCAACGTTAGAGTGGGTCAATTGGTTTAATAATCAACGCTTATTATCTTCAATTGGGTATATTTCACCAGCTCAATATGAAACAGACTACTATGATAATTTAAACGAGTCAGGTAAAGTGGCCTGACTTAAACAAACTGGTCTCCGATGAACTCGGGGCGATTCATCTCGCAGCTCTAATAACTCATTAGGAGAATACATACACTCATGCATTAAATTAAACTCAAATGCATTTACATCAAACTCTTTAGATTCAGCATCTAAGATATAAAAGTCAACACCAAAGCACTTACTTTCTAGACCATTGATTTCCAAAACCTTTATCGTGAATAAAGCATCTCCTTCTTTACCATTTTCATTTTCGTCAGCAAATGTGCCGTAAAGCACCCGTTCAACTTTTTCCTCTGTATCAGATTGAATTGAGATAAGTTTTGCGTTGGTTAGTTTTACTCTAGGTCTCATGCTTGAACTCCTTTCATATCTTCTACAGAAAAAGGACGAAAAAAACTTAGATATTTAACCCCATCAACTTTAAGCAAATTGTTGTCAGCATCAAAATGTGACAGAACACTAGATTGATACAACGAAATGTATTTTTCATAATCGATTGTGTTAAAAAAGTTGGTATCAACGCGCCTCGCATAAAAAACAAGATCTTGCTGTTCGATACGAACAATGAACTTCTGATCGCCATCTAGATTTTTGACTCGTAGACATAAATCAGGTTTGTGCCAATCAGATACAAAGGAAGGAATCAATGGGAAGCCATATACCAAATAGCGCATACCTTCGATTTTGAAGGTTGTTGGATTGAACTGAGCCTTATTTACTTTGCCGCTACTGAATAATTCAAGTGTCAACACCAGCCAGTGCACATGCTTAGAAAATGTATTTCCTTCAGAAATACAGCCTTCAAACTCACCATTATGGTTTACATGATTGATGTACATGTATTTTCTAATGTCATCCAAGGAAAGCTTTTCAAACGGAAACTTGCAAGCGATTAGCCTGAAATAACAACCATGAACTTTTAAATCTGCATATTGAACTATCAACGGATCATCAAAGGCATCAAAGTATGGTCGCCACTCTAAGCGGAAGTCTGCACCTGTATTTACAATAAACTTGGCATTTTCAGGCAACCCTAAAACTTGGTATATCACTGAAACTAACTCTAATGTTTCGATATCTACCAGCATCAGGCTTTCAATACGGTTTGCCATTGACTCAATTTCTTTATGAAGCGATTCAATAATTTCTTGATCATCGTATTCGTTGATCATTAAATATTTCAGGGAATCGTGCTTTAGAATTGAGTCCAGCTTTTTCTTTTCAAATACTTCAGAGAGATATTTATGGGTATCAGAAAAATAAGGGCAGTTATAAACACCTCTAGCCCACAGGCCTTGGGCGTAAAGATCAGGAAACTCTAATAACTCAGCAAACTCTTTTGCTTGTTTATTGAGCTTATTCTTTAATTGATAAAGTGAGATCATTTAGTTCTCCAAACAACTTTCCAATAAACAATGGCCTACCAACACATTGCTTTATTTATTGTTCAAATAACCAAATTTTTACGGATGCTCCGCTTCACTGTTCACGTTTTTCAAGGCGAAAAACATGTGTAGGCGTAGGCTGTCCGTTCAGCCTTCATATTATAATATCGCCAAAAAACAAAATGACAACTTACGTATTTGTACAACTTAGGTAGATATTTTGAGTTTGAACTCTGAAAAGCTAAGCCCAAACAGGGATACGACCATCTCTTCATTTATATTGGAGCCGGGAAATTTTTTTTCAAAATTTCCAATAATGCTATCTAGGTGGCTAGCTAATATTTTTACTAAAAATATTTCCGAGTTTGGTGAGAGTGCAGACAGTGCTATCAATGGGTTGTCAAAGGATTCAGCTTTTATTTTTACTAGTAAATCGCTGTAACTGTCACTGCCGTAAAGACAAATAGCTAGGGCTTCTTGGGCTTGTCCAAGGGGAATAGTTAATAATTTAGATAATCGTTTTGCCTGCCTTTTTATATTTACTAGCAGGTCTTCTTTATTAAAAGACATCAATACACCAAAAAACGGCAACGCTAGGCCACGCACCTATGTCACTCAGTTTTTGTGAATATTTAATCTTTTAGTTCAGAGTAAATCCATTTCGTCCTGTTTTCGTGGGAACGGGCTTCTCTGAAAAGCCACTGCAAAAAGCAGTGGCTATTGTCGCAATATTATAAGGAAATGTGAATGGTAGTTTGATGCCTACATATTCTTTTCAGTGAATTCAGCCAAGCTACTACGCTCTACTTCATCAAAAATTAGCACTGATCCTTTTTCATAATGACGATACACATTAACAGCCGCACTTGCACCAGAAGAAGCAGGTGTTACAAACTTATCATCAATCTGGGCTAAGTTGCCCAACACGATTGTGCGACAATTTTTGCCACCACGACTAAGCATTCCTTTAATTTGAGCACGGGTCATATTTTGTGCTTCATCAATAATTAAAACAGCATCATCAATTGACCTGCCTCGAAAATAAGCCATAGAAGTAAACTCTATATTGGCACGCTCTATGACATGCTCAACAGTTGCACTAATATTACCTTCATTGTTATCACCTGAATGCATTGATATAAGCGCATCTGTTATACCTGCTAATAACGGCATTGATTTCTCTGTCAGGTCACCGGGTAAAAACCCCGGATCATCGTCCATAAAGTCTCTGGAGCGCACCACAACGATTTTTTTGTACTTTTTTAACTCCAATACTTGATGCAGCGCCGAAGCAACTGCTAAAAAAGTTTTTCCGGAGCCAGCAGGGCCAAGGATGATATTTAAGTCATAATATGGATCTGTTAATTGGCTTAAAGCTACTGCCTGACGCTGATTTTTAGGCAAAATGCCCCATACTTTTTCTTGTTTACGAGGCAATAACTTTGTGAATACCTCAGTATCTGTTACTTCTGAAATTCGCCCAATGTGTCCAGCTTCATCGTACCAATACATGTTTGGCTGAACTTCATCATTAAATAGACTTATTGGGAAAGTATAAACTTCTCCTGAAACCTTGAAGTCTTTGTCTGATTTAATTCGATCAAAAAGATCTCCTTTAAAGGCTTGTACCCCTGTGTATAAAAGATCAATATCTGATATTTGATTATCTACGGCAACGTCTTCTGCCATGACCCCTACGGTTCGAGCTTTCAAGCGCATATTAATGTCACGGCTAACAATTATTACGTCTTTATCTAAGTCCTTCTGAAGATACAGTGCATAGTTAATTATTCTATTGTCAGCGTCACTTCCAATACCGTGCTTTAACTCTTTAGCCATATCGAGCTGGGTATCAATTCCAATAAACAGTTTTCCTCGTTTAGCTGTTTCAGTAGAAGGCAGTGGAATACCAGCTTCCATCTCTTCTGCACTGTGCCCATTTATTATATCTTCAAGCATACGAATACATACACGAGCATCAGCACTAACCGATTTGTTAGTTCTTTCTTTTAAGTTATCTAATTCTTCTAGAACTGTTAGACAGATGTATACGTCTTCACTGTACGCAAGAAGTGACTTTGGATCATGAACTAGTGCCGATGTATCCAATACTCTTGGGTTTTTGTTTTCACTTGGATTATTCATTTTAGTTCTCCTTTGAGAACGATTTTCATTAATTAGCATTTTAGATTTACCTTAGCTTTATTATTTTTGTTTGTGCCTCTTGCAGGTTAAATCCGTTATTTATATTTATTGATGAATGGTTCTATTCTTTAAGTCACACTTAATGACATGTTAGAGAGATTAGATCTTAGCCTGTTATAAATACTCAATTTATTCAGTAAGAATAAGGTCTGTAGATAGGTCTGCACAAATATTGAAAAAAAGCTTGCAGTAATACCTGTTTTACCACACCCCGCTGGGCCGGTTAAAATAACCAGCTCAATACTAGGGTCAAGCAAGGCGTCGAGTGCCATACCTTGGTAAATATTTTTAGGTTTTACGCCCCACGCTTGCTGGTGCATTAAACGCTCAACACTAATATCTTTTAATTTAATACGCTCGTTATCGTAAGATTTGACCCGCGCAGCAAAGTGCTCGCTGCCATCAAGTATGTACTCATTGCAAAACACATCTGGAATTAAGTTTTTAGCCACATAATGAAACGTATCACGGCCGTGCTGCTGTGTTTCGCATTGCCCTACGTGCTGCCAAAAATCGCCCTCTATTTTTTTATAGCCGCTAGTTAATAAAGCAATATCATCAATTAGTTGGTCGGTACGGTAATCTTCAACATATTTAAGGCCTGCACCTTTTGCTTTAAGGCGCATGTTTATATCTTTTGTCACCAATACAATTTTTGAATCGCTGTGCTGTTTTTGTAAATACACGGCGCAGTTAATAATACGGTGGTCGTTTTCATCCCCCGGTAAACCAGAAATAGAATCTGCAAAAAGATGATCATTAACAATAATGAGCGTACCGGTGGAATTGGCATTTGCCTTTTTATTGCTAGGCAGTGCAACACCCTGCAACATTTGCTCTGGAGTTGCGTCTTTTAGTACCTCATCTAAGCCGCGAATAGCCACTCGTGCATCACGGCTTACGTCGTGTTTTCTATCTTTAATGTGGTCAAGCTCTTCTAAAACAGTCATGGGAATGACAACGTTATGTTCTTGGAAAGACAAATAAGCGAGGGGTTCGTGGAGTAATACATTGGTGTCTAGCACATACATTTTACTTTCAAGGTTCGAAGCTTTTTCCATAGCACTTTCCTTACGTTTTATGATTTTTATGCTATACCAAAATAACTAAGTAAAACGGGCCTAAATTCAAACCTGCAATACTTAATTGCTAAGGCATAATCTAAGTTTAGTCTATTTGTCATAAAAGTCCGTTTTATTACAAACACGATATAGTTTTTATTTACCTAAAAAAGAGCCATTTGTTAGCACTGTTAATGGGATTAATTCGCACTTATAAAATTAATTAAAAGTGAGTCAAATAGCGCCTTGCAGTGGTGTTATGTAACAGGTAACATAGCCGCCTTTTTCTTCATAGACGAGACATACATGAATTTTTCCTTAGGTCAGCGTTGGATCAGTGATACAGAGTCAGATTTAGGATTAGGCACCGTAGTTGCCATTGAAGGCCGCCAGGTCAGCATTTTATTTCCTGCCAGTGGTGAAAACCGTGTTTATTCTAGTGCAGAAGCACCGGTTACCCGTGTGGCATTTAATCCAGGTGATGTGATCAAAAGCGTTGAAGAATGGGAATTAGAAGTAGAGTCTATTGAAGTGCAAGGTGAACTACTTTGCTACGTAGGTACTCGCGTTGATACCGGCGAAGAAGCAAAGCTAAAAGAAACCTTTTTAGATCATTTTATTAAGTTTAATAAACCGCAAGATCGTTTATTTGCAGGCCAAGTAGATCGCTTTGATCGCTACACCTTACGTTACCAAACATGGCAACACCAATTTGAGCGCCAGCAATCGCCTATTAAAGGCTTAATTGGCCAGCGCGCTAACCTTATTCCGCATCAGCTTTATATTGCACAAGAAGTAGGTAAACGTTTTGCCCCACGGGTACTGCTCTCAGATGAAGTAGGCCTTGGTAAAACCATCGAAGCCGGCATGATTTTACACCAACAAATCATTAGTGGCCGTGCTAGCCGTGTACTTATTGTGGTGCCAGAAAACCTGCAGCACCAATGGTTAGTAGAAATGCTACGCCGCTTTAATTTACGTTTTTCTATTTTTGATGAAGAGCGCTGCGACGAAGCCTTTGCAGACTCGCCAAACGTATTTGATACCGAGCAGCTAGTGCTTACCAGCCTTGAGTTTTTAACCAAGAAAAAACGCTGGTTTGAACAAGCAACACTTGCTGATTGGGATTTATTAGTTGTTGATGAAGCGCACCATCTAAGCATTAACAATGGTAAGCCGAGCACCGAATATCAGCGCATGGCTGAGCTTAGCCAAGATATTCCGGGTCTTATTCTATTAACAGCAACGCCTGATCAACTTGGTCACCGTAGCCACTTTGCCCGCTTACAATTGCTCGACCCAGATAGATTTTACGACTACGACGTATTCAAAGAAGAAGAAGCAAACTACAAAGACGTTGCCGAAGCGGCAAATCAGCTACTGCAAGCACAAGCCCTTGATGATACAGCCAAAGCCACACTCATTGAGCTATTAAAAGAAACCGATATTACTGATGTGCTTGAACAAGCTCAGCAAGGTGATTTACCGGCGCGTAAAGAAATACTTAACATGCTGCTTGATCGCCACGGCACAGGTCGTATTTTGTTTAGAAACAGCCGCAGCGGAATTGATGGCTACCCNTAGCCGTAAATTACATGCTTACCCAATGGCACTACCAAAGCAATATAAAACAGCAATGTCGGTACTTGGCAGCATGAGCGGTATACAAAGTGCAGAGCTAAGCGCACAACGCGCTCTGTTTCCAGAGAAAATCTTTCAAGAGTTTGAAGGTGAAAGTGCCAGCTGGGGCGCATTTGATCCGCGTGTAGATTGGTTAATCGAAACACTTAAAACCCTAAAGCACGAAAAAGTACTGCTTATTTGTGCCAAAGCCGAAACCGCTATTAGCCTTGAGCAAATTTTGCGTGAGCGTGAAGCAATAAAAGCATCTGTGTTCCACGAGGGCATGTCGATTATAGAGCGCGACCGCGCAGCAGCCTTTTTTGCCGATGAATACGACAATGCACAAATACTGCTGTGTTCAGAGATTGGCTCAGAAGGACGTAACTTCCAGTTCTCGCATCACTTAGTGTTATTTGATTTACCACTAAACCCTGACTTACTTGAACAGCGTATCGGCCGATTAGACCGTATTGGGCAAACAAAAGATGTTAATATTCATGTGCCGTATTTTGAAAATACAGCGCAAGAAGTATTACTGCGTTGGTACAACGAAGGCCTTGATGCATTTGAAAGCACATCAACCACTGGCCAGCTATTGTATAAAGAATTTAGTGAAGACCTACTTGATTACATTGCTGCCCATAATTGTGATGAAGAAGAGCTCGACCCTCTACTTGAGCAAGTAGCCAAGCAAAATGCCGTGCTACGCAAACAAATGGAAAGTGGCCGTGACCGTTTATTAGAGCTGCATTCATCTGGCCAAGGCGCTGCCGATTCATTGGTTGAACAAATTGAAGCACTTGATAACCAATTTGAGTTACCAAGTTACATGATCAACGTATTCGACACATTTGGAGTAAGCCAAGAAGACAAAGGCGAAAACACCATTATTTTAAAGCCAACAGAGCATATGCTAAGTGCATCGTTCCCAAGCTTAAAAGAAGATGGCATGACGGTTACCTTTGACCGCGATACCGCCCTTTCGCAAGAAGACGTACATTTTATTAGCTGGGATCATCCTATGGTGCAAGGCACAATGGACATGATTTGTGATGATGACTTTGGTAGTGCCTCTGTTGCTTTACTTAAAAACAAAAAATTACCACCAGGTACCTTTTTTGTTGAGCTAATATTTGTAGCCGAAGCTATGGCACCAAAAGCCCTGCAAGTAGGTCGCTTTTTACCGCCAACGCCTATTCGCATATTACTTGATAAAGCCAGTAATAACCTCGGCGAAAACGTGGCGTTTGATAGCTTTAACCAACAGCTTTCAGCCGTTGGTCGTCAAACTGCAAGTAAATTAGCAGGCGCTTTACAAGGTGCGGTTCACCCAATGATCAACACCGCAAAAGACATGGCTCAGCAACAGCTTGAGGTTATACGCAGTGCGTCACTTGAAAAAATGCAAAGCACCTTAGGTGAAGAACAAGCTCGCCTTGAAGCGCTTAAGCAAATTAACCCTAATATTCGCCAAGAAGAAATTACCTTCTTCGATAAGCAGCGCAGCGAGCTGACAACGCATATAGAAAAAGCCCAGTTAAAACTTGATGCGATACGCTTAATCGTAGTTTCACACTAAAGGTTTTTGAGCGTTTAGTTTATAGCTATCTGCCGTTAGTTAGCTCAAGATTTAACTAAATGTCCCGTCCTGAAATAGGTTGACGGTTTTAATGAAAGACTTGGTGCGAAAGCGCCAGGTCTTTTTTATGCACTTGATTTGGTGTTTTCATATCCAAACTTAAGTGCGGTCGCATTTCATTGTATATAAATATCGATTCTTCAACGAGCTGTTTTAACTCTGCCATATTGCGACATTTATACAGTAAAAACTCTTGCTTTAATATCCCGTTAATACGCTCTGCTAATGCGTTTTGATAACAGTCATACCCATCGGTCATCGATGGTCTAATGCCCTCTTTTAATAGCGCATTTTGATATACTTCAGAGCAATATTGTAAACCTCTATCTGAATGATGAATGGCATCACGTTTATATACGCGTTGCTTAATTGTCATTTCTAATGCTCTGACTACATCGGTTGCTTTCATTTCATCACTCAGCTCATAACCCATTATTTTTCGACTGTAAGCATCAGTGACTAACGATAGGTAATGCACGCCTTGCGCTGACTTTACGTATGTAATGTCACTAACGAAGACTTCCTCGGCCGCAGTAGGCATGTATTCCTTTAGTAAATTGGGATGCTTGCGCATCCAATGGTTACTGTTTGTTGTTTTAGTGTAATTTTTCTTTGGTTTTACAAGAAAGTCATGCTCTCTCAAATAATCAAAAAAACAATCACGACCTAGTTTAATGCCACGCTCTTGCAGGTCTGGCTTTATCATCAGATAAAGTTTCTTCCCACCAATACGAGGCATGAATTGCCGCCAGTACATCACTAATTCTTTGACTGGCTCCAATTCTTTATTCCGAGCATCTATTCTGCGCATAGCTTGATAGTAACCTTGTCGCGTTACGCCATATGCACGGCATAACGGAGTAAGCTTTATTTGATGGTTTTCTTTTGCGCGCGTGATAGCTCGGATATGTACTTTTTTCGCAAGCCCGCTCCATATTCTTCATCCATAATATTAATCATTTCATCTTTGATTAAATCCTTTAGGCGTAACTCTTCTATCTCGCGCTCTAAACGTTTAATTTTTTGTGCTGGGGTTTCTTTCGATTTAGGCATGTTGGCTATATAAGTTGGTTTAGACCAATCTAATTTACCATGTTTTCGCAGCCATACCAGAACGGTACTGCGGCCTTGAATACCGTAATGACTTTGCGCTTGTTTATAGGTGAAGTCGCCTTTTTCTACTTGCTCAACAATAGATAATTTAAAGCCTAATGTATAATCTCGCTGAGTACGCTTAACGTCTTTA
>NZ_AUTO01000189.1:0-5672 GCF_000498055.1 Pseudoalteromonas sp. TB51 | reverse complement strand
CCGCCGCCAACCACGGGCTCATAAAGTGGTTGTTTGTAACTAAAGGGGCGAATATGCTCGCTTGGGTTTGAGGTAGCCTGTTTTAGCATTAACAGCCCAACCGCCGTAGTGCCCATAGATTGCCCAAGCTCGCCAATTCCTCTCACTTTCCAATCCTTTGGGAAAAACCACCCACCAAAGAAAAAGTAAATAGCTGCGCTATAGGCAACCCCCACTGCGGCTAAAATTAAAATACTTTGCCAATATTTAGCAAGTACCGATAAGTTAAGCGCACCCAGTGCGGCAATTATTAGTAAATCGAGGGAGAGGTTAGAAAGCAGATTTATTTGATAGTGACTAATTAAGTTACCCATGCCTGATTTATTAAGCACTATTTGCACCACTAAACCCACCATCATCGCAATGGGGAATAAAGGCATGTACTCAAGTATTTTTACCGATGAATCGGCAAAAAGGCTTTTTTCGGCTACTTGTAAGCCACTAAGAATAAGCCAAGCAACAATAACAACCGTGCCTAAAATAGCAAAGTGCAGGCCAAACGGGCGGTCTTTTACCTCTACTTTTTCGTCGTGGCTAATTTCAAGTTCTTGGTCGCCCCCATCGGTGCGATTAGACATAATAGTCCCTAACACGATGGCGCTTATAAGGCCTATTGTTGCTATACCTAACCCCAAGTCCATACCTTTTGCAAAATCGATACTTTCAAAAGTGGATTGCAAGCCAGCTACGGTGCCATGCCCGCCCTGAAATCCCACCGCAATGAGTGCGCCGGCAACTTCGTTGGTATCAAATAAAGGGGCAAGTACTAATAATGCCGTGATCATACCCACCACATATTGGCCTATGGCAATGCTGTAGCCAAAGCTTAAATTGGGTAGGCTTTGATTTAGCGATTGTTTAATTGTAGGTATTTTTTTACCTAAAAATAAACCTGCAAACACCACTACAATTAAATACCCAGGTAACTCCTTCCATATGCTTGTGACTTTTTCATCTATCCATAAATTAGTGCCTTGGAGCGACAAATTAATATGCTCACCGAGTAATTGTGGCCCTAATAAAAGAGCCAATACGCCAGCAATTAACGATGATGGCACAATTAAGCCCCTTAAAAATGTGTACTTAATTAAATTACCTAGCGTTAAAAAAAAGGCCAGTAATAGTAACGACTTAAAAAATATAGCTATATCCATAACTGATTTAACCTATGTTTTATGCTCCTTTAAACTGCTCGCTAATAAAAAGAGCTATACATGTTTGAGTGCTAAATACGCTAAGTAGCAATATATATTCCAGCGATTTTTAAATTTTAAGTTATTGATAATTCTATTTTAAATATTTAATGCTGAATTGAGTGCAACGGCTTTACAGAGTGTTTGTATAATTTTCAAACTAAAGTGTTAGGTAATTACACAGGGAGCGCGCTAAACACTCGTGTGAGTTTCGCTTAAATGTGCGTTACTATTTGGCAAAATTAAGTTTGTTTAAACCCATTGGGATTACGTTGAATTATTTAGCTCACCTTTACTTTGCACAACCAACTGCCGATTCACACTTTGGCAATTTATTAGGTGATTTTGGTGGACGCAGGCACGCAGAATACCTGCCCAATAGCGTTAAAAGTGCACTAGAAAACCATTACTTAGTCGATAAATTTACCGACTCTCACCCGTTAGTAAAAGAAGCCAAGCAGTACTTTTCACCCGAGCGTAAGCGCTTTGCAGGTGTGGCTATTGACGTGGTATTTGATCACTTTTTAATTAGGCATTGGCAGCAATTTAATAAACACCCTTTAAATGATTTTAAACGCAGCAGCTACGCACTTTTAAATGAGCGCATAGCGATTATGCCACCGCGCATGCAGCATGTTGTAACCAGCATGACTACAAACGATTGGTTTAAAGAATACGAAACTATAGAAGGGGTAGGGCTTGCGCTTGATAACATAGCCAAACGCATTCGTTTTACTAATAACTTTGCGGGTACTGCTGAGGATATAACGCAAAACTACCATGAGTTGGAAACGGTATTTTTAGCATTTTTCCCTGAGTTAATTGAACATGTTAATGAACACGCCTTAGAAAGGGCGTATTAAAAACAATGCTTAAATGTGTTTAATATTGAACGTGCATTATTGCGTGTACTGCTAGTTTGTTTTTGTTAAATTTCGCGGCTCTATTATTGCCATTTGTATAGCTTAAAGGATTAACTAAATATGGATTTTTCTACGATTTTGGCCACGTTATTAGGCCAACTTTGGTACTTTATACCGCTGTTTATTTGTATTGGTGTTTTTAAAACACCTTGGTTTAAAGGAGCGATGGGAGAGTGGCAAGTTAATGTGCTAATTAAACTGTTTTTAAATAAGGCAGATTACACGTTAATTAAAAATGTGACGCTGCCTACTTTTGAAAACGGCATCGAAAATGGCACTACACAAATTGATCATATTATTGTGTCTGAGTTTGGTGTGTTTGTGGTGGAAACTAAAAACATGAAAGGTTGGATTTTTGGTTCAGCGAATCAAAAAATGTGGACACAAAAAATTTTTAAACACTCATCAAAATTTCAAAACCCCCTACATCAAAACTACAAGCATTTAAAAACACTTGAGTCGTGTTTAGGTATAAACAGTAACGCATTATTTTCGGTTATTATTTTTATTGGCGACAGCACATTTAAAACTAAACTACCTGAAAATATTAGGTTTGCACGCGGCGGTATTGAGTACATTAAAAGTAAAACCGAGCGAGTACTTAGTGCTAATACTAAAAACGATATAGTAAATACAATTGAAAGCGGAAAATTAAAGCCAAGTTTTAAAACAAATCGCCAACATGTAAGCCATGTAAAAACAATTATTGAACATAAGCAGGCGCCAAAAAAAGAACGCTCAGAAACTCAGATATGCTCACGTTGCGGTGAGAAAATGGTACTACGTAAAGCAAAGAAAGGTACTAATATAGGAAATACGTTCTTTGGCTGTAGTGCATTCCCTAAATGTAGAAATAGTGTTGAAATTTAAAAGGAAGTAGATTTTATGCCTGATGTAACGGCACTGTTTTATATAGCTATTATGGCTTTTTATTTATTACACAAAAACGAAGAAGCCAAAATATTAGTTCCCGTTATTGGCTTTGCAGCAATCCCTCTTTTTAGTAACGATTACTGGCAATGGTTTCAGCTTAGTGCGGCACTGAGTGTTGTGGTTATAGTGATAGAAAAAGAGAAAGCAGGGTATACAGGCGGTGGTGCTGTTTCGGCATTTGCTGCATTTTTTATCGGCGCTTTATTAGTTAGTATTTTTATACACGCGACTTCGTCTGCGGTTACTAGTTTAAACTCTACAAACTTTAATTTTAAACATCCACTAAGTTACGCGTGGCCTAGGGAGGCTGTAATTTTATATGCGTCTGCGTTTATAACTGCATTGCTTGGGATATTGTTTAACGTTCGTATGCTTGTAGCTTTTTATGGCGCAGTAATTATTGCGTGTTTACTTGCTGTTTTACCTCACTTTTGTGGCTCTTTTTTATATGGCTTAGCATTAAGTGTAATTATTATTGTAGTTACTTTTGCCGTGGCATTTATTAAAAAGGCACAAGAAGAAGCACGCTTTATATTTGCTTATATTGGTGCAGGGTTAATACAAGTAAGCTGTTTGGTTAAGTACTTTAGCTAACTGTTTTTTGAACGACTGCTCAGGTTGTGGTTTAATTGTAGCTACTACTTTTAGGAGCGTTTTATGATCAAATTTTATTTTCACCATACACCTAACCCAATGAAGGTTGCTTTGTTTTTAGAAGAAACAGGGCTGCCGTTTGAACTTGTGCCACTTGATACCTTAAAAGGTGAGCAACATACACCTGAGTTTAAAGCCATTAATCCTAATGCAAAAGCACCTGCCATTGTTGATGGTGAAACTCGTGTGTTTGATTCGAACGCTATATTAATGTACCTAAGTGAAAAACACGGTAAGTTAGCAGGTAAGGTAGAGAATCGCGCCGAAATGCTTTCATGGTTAATGTTTATAGCATCGGGCCTTGGGCCGTATTCTGGGCAAAGTGTACACTTTAGACACATGGCGCCTGAAGGGCTTGATTACGCAGTTAATCGCTACTTGCGTGAGGCGCAGCGCCATTACGAAGTGCTTGATGCACACCTTGAAGGTCGCGACTTTATAGTGGGTGATGAATACACCATTGCTGATGTATCTGCTTGGGGTTGGATTGATAAAGCGCCAGTAGTACTTGGAGAAGAAGGACTAGCACCATACCCTAATTTAAAACGTTGGTTTGAAAGCATTGATAGCCGGCCAGCGGTTGCGCGTGCACGCAAAATTGGCACCGATGTCGCCTTTAAAAAAGAGTTTGATGAAGAAGCCAAACGTGCGTTTTTCCCATCTAACTACCCGAAGAGCTAACGCTGTCCCGTCCTGAAATAGGTTGACGGTTTTAATGAAAGACTTGGTGCGAAAGCGCCAGGTCTTTTTTATGCACTTGATTTGGTGTTTTCATATCCAAACTTAAGTGCGGTCGCATTTCATTGTATATAAATATCGATTCTTCAACGAGCTGTTTTAACTCTGCCATATTGCGACATTTATACAGTAAAAACTCTTGCTTTAATATCCCGTTAATACGCTCTGCTAATGCGTTTTGATAACAGTCATACCCATCGGTCATCGATGGTCTAATGCCCTCTTTTAATAGCGCATTTTGATATACTTCAGAGCAATATTGTAAACCTCTATCTGAATGATGAATGGCATCACGTTTATATACGCGTTGCTTAATTGTCATTTCTAATGCTCTGACTACATCGGTTGCTTTCATTTCATCACTCAGCTCATAACCCATTATTTTTCGACTGTAAGCATCAGTGACTAACGATAGGTAATGCACGCCTTGCGCTGACTTTACGTATGTAATGTCACTAACGAAGACTTCCTCGGCCGCAGTAGGCATGTATTCCTTTAGTAAATTGGGATGCTTGCGCATCCAATGGTTACTGTTTGTTGTTTTAGTGTAATTTTTCTTTGGTTTTACAAGAAAGTCATGCTCTCTCAAATAATCAAAAAAACAATCACGACCTAGTTTAATGCCACGCTCTTGCAGGTCTGGCTTTATCATCAGATAAAGTTTCTTCCCACCAATACGAGGCATGAATTGCCGCCAGTACATCACTAATTCTTTGACTGGCTCCAATTCTTTATTCCGAGCATCTATTCTGCGCATAGCTTGATAGTAACCTTGTCGCGTTACGCCATATGCACGGCATAACGGAGTAAGCTTTATTTGATGGTTTTCTTTTGCGCGCGTGATAGCTCGGATATGTACTTTTTTCGCAAGCCCGCTCCATATTCTTCATCCATAATATTAATCATTTCATCTTTGATTAAATCCTTTAGGCGTAACTCTTCTATCTCGCGCTCTAAACGTTTAATTTTTTGTGCTGGGGTTTCTTTCGATTTAGGCATGTTGGCTATATAAGTTGGTTTAGACCAATCTAATTTACCATGTTTTCGCAGCCATACCAGAACGGTACTGCGGCCTTGAATACCGTAATGACTTTGCGCTTGTTTATAGGTGAAGTCGCCTTTTTCTACTTGCTCAACAATAGATAATTTAAAGCCTAATGTATAATCTCGCTGAGTACGCTTAACGTCTTTA
>NZ_AUTO01000188.1:0-3562 GCF_000498055.1 Pseudoalteromonas sp. TB51 | reverse complement strand
ATGGCAAAAGAAAAGTTTGAACGCGTAAAACCGCACGTAAACGTTGGTACAATCGGCCACGTTGACCACGGTAAAACTACACTAACTGCAGCAATCACTAACGTACTTGCAAAAGTATACGGCGGTGTTGCTAAAGATTTCGCATCAATCGATAACGCTCCAGAAGAGCGCGAGCGTGGTATCACAATCTCAACTTCTCACGTTGAGTACGATACACCAACTCGTCACTACGCACACGTAGATTGTCCTGGACACGCCGATTATGTTAAAAACATGATCACTGGTGCTGCTCAAATGGACGGCGCTATCTTAGTAGTAGCTGCGACTGACGGCCCTATGCCACAAACGCGTGAGCACATCCTACTTTCTCGTCAGGTTGGCGTACCTTACATCGTTGTATTCATGAACAAATGTGACATGGTTGACGACGAAGAGCTACTTGAGCTAGTAGAAATGGAAGTTCGTGAACTTCTTTCTGAGTACGACTTCCCAGGTGATGACTTACCACTAATTCAAGGTTCTGCTCTTAAAGCACTTGAAGGCGAAAAGCAGTGGGAAGACAAGATCGTTGAGCTTGCAGAAGCACTAGATTCTTACATCCCAGAGCCAGAGCGTGACATCGATAAGCCATTCATCATGCCTATCGAAGACGTTTTCTCAATCCAAGGCCGTGGTACAGTAGTAACTGGTCGTGTTGAAGCTGGTATCATCAACGTGAACGACGAAGTTGAAATCGTTGGTATCAAAGAGACTACTAAGTCTACTTGTACTGGTGTTGAAATGTTCCGTAAGCTTCTTGACGAAGGTCGTGCTGGTGAGAACATTGGTGCACTTCTACGTGGTACTAAGCGTGAAGACGTTGAACGTGGTCAAGTACTAGCTAAGCCTGGTTCAATCAAACCTCACACTACATTCACTTCAGAAGTATACGTACTTTCTAAAGATGAAGGTGGCCGTCATACTCCTTTCTTCAAAGGTTACCGTCCACAGTTCTACTTCCGTACAACTGACGTAACAGGTGACGTACAGTTACCAGAAGGCGTAGAAATGGTAATGCCTGGTGATAACGTTAAGATGACAGTAACTCTAATCGCGCCAATCGCGATGGACGAAGGTCTTCGTTTCGCTATCCGTGAAGGTGGCCGTACTGTAGGTGCTGGTGTTGTAGCAACTATCGTAGAGTAATAATTAGCCTAGCTAATTAATACTAAAAAGAGGTCACTTCGGTGGCCTTTTTTAATGCCTCAAGAAAAGTGTTTAGTTTTCAGCTATCAGCTATCAACTATTAGTCGCTTGGTGTTAAATTATACTTAACACATAAAAAAGCACGACTTTAAGCCGTGCTATTAATTAAATTTTTTGACAACTGACAACTGACAACTGACAACTGACAACTGACAACTGACAACTGACAACTGACAACTGACAACTGACAACTGACAACTGACAACTTACAGCTTAGTGCTTTTTCGCATATGCTTCGGCTTGCTTCCAAACCCTTAGCGTATTTTCGCTTAAAATCTTTTTAATGTCTGAATCGCTGTAACCTCTGTCCATTAAGCCTTGTACTAGGTTAGGGTAGCTAGATACATCCTTTAAGCCAATCGGTAACGAATCGCCAACCCCATCGTAGTCAGAGCCAATGCCCACGTAATCAATGCCAATAAGCTCTACAACGTGATCAATATGATCAAGTACTTGCTCAAGGCTTGCAAACGGGAATGGGTTTTTAGCGCGGTACGCTGCATCAAAGTCTTTACTTGGCTTAGTGCCTTCTTTTTTAACGGTCTCTTTAGTACTTTTAAGGTCTTTGTACCACGCACCGGCTTTAGAGGTTACAAAGCTTGAGCCAAAGTTAATTTGAATAACCCCGCCATTCTTTTTAAGCGCTAATAACATGTCATCATTCATATTACGCTCAAAGCCTGGCGTGTATTTGCGCAGTGAAGAGTGTGAAGCAATAACCGGCGTTTTAGATAGCTCCATTACCTGATAAAACGCATCATCTGATATATGTGATACGTCAATTAGCATACCGACGTTGTTCATTTCAGTAATTAGCTTTTTACCAAATGGGCTTAAACCTTTCCATTTACGGCGAATATCGTATGACGAGTCAGAAATATGGTTGCTTTGCGAGTGCGCAAGTGTGATGTAGCGTACACCGCGGTCAAAAAAGTGCTGAAGGTTTTCCATTTTTCCTTCAATTGGCGAGCCATTTTCCATGCCCATCGCAATTGACAGTTTACCTTGCTCAAATTGCGCTTCTATATCCGCTGTTGAGCTAGCAATAGCAAATTTTTCAGGGGCACGCTGTGCAATGGCTTCCATGCTATCAATCATTTGGTTGGCTAGCTGGTAGCTTTTACCTTTGCCTTCAAATTCTAAGTGAGCAGGAATATAAATCGACATAAAAGGGGCGTTTAACCCCCCTTGAACTGCGCGAGGGTAGTCAAAGTCGCCGCCGTCGGTGGCTTTAGTTACATCAACCCATTTTTCGTGGATACGATAAGGTACATCAATATGGGTGTCGATTAAAATAGTGTCTTTTGCTAGTTTTACTGCTTTGTCTGACGGGCTTTTTACTTGCTCTGCAAAGGCTTGTGGTGTTAAAGCTAGTGATATGGCTACCACTAGAGTGCTGAGTTTTATCATGTTTTGGCTCTTTGGGTAAAAAGCCATTGTGTACGTTCAGCTCAAAAGTTACAAGTGTTAGGCGCTAATCAAACGACTGCGCTTCATGCTCTTCGCTTTGCAGTGCTTTAAATTCATTTTTTGAGATAATAGTGACCGACTCATGTAGCTCAGAAAAAAACACCATCGCTTCACCATTTCTAAGCTGCTGATTAACCTGCGCTACTTTACTTTGAATACTCACTTCTTGCTCACCATAATCGGTGCCTTCACGAAGCACGTAGCTTTCAATTAGGTTGTAGAGGGTGTCTTTATCAAGTTGTTCAAAAGGGATAATCATAACTGCTTACTGCTCGCTTTAGTGGGGACGTGCTGGCCAAAATAATGAGGGACGGCTTGTTCAAGCCAAAATACTGGCCTAAACGGATTATTACCGCTAATAAACCCTACGTGGCCGCCTTTTTCAGAGACGCTCAGGGTAACATGCTCACTCACATCTTGCCTACTTGGCACGGCTTTAATCGACAACATTGGGTCGTCTTTGGCATGAATTATTAACGTAGGAATCGCAATATGTTTTAAGTAGGGCATTGCGCTGGCTTGACGATAGTAATCGTGTGCGTTTTCAAAGCCATGCAGTGGAGCGGTTAGTTGATTATCAAACTCTAGCAAATCGTCAATTTTCATTAACTGCTCAGAGGTAATAGGTATTTGCTGCTTAATTTGTGGCAATTTACGCTGCATTGATTTTTTCATTCTATCGAGCAAGTACTTTTGATAAATCTTGCCTAAGCTTTTGCGAATAACATCGCTTGATGATGATAAATCATAAGGCGCCGAAACCACGGCTGCAGCACTTAAGGGGCAGTTTTCGCGCTCTTCGCCTAGATATTTAGCCAGTACATTGCCCCCTAACGAAAAACCAACA
>NZ_AUTO01000187.1:0-9120 GCF_000498055.1 Pseudoalteromonas sp. TB51 | reverse complement strand
CAGCCATAATAGGGCGGCTGGGAAATTGCTCTCTTAAATGATTTATAAAAAAAGCTAAATCGGCGGTATCGCCACTATGATAAGCACGCGGTAAGCGGTTAACTTCACTTGAGCAGTTTCTAAAGTGCATAAGTACTACGGCATAGCCTTGCTTTTTTAAGGCTTTCATCATGCCTTTGGCATAAAAGCTATTTATGTTGCCTTCAAGGCCATGTAAAACCACAGCAAGGGGAGCGTTTTCGTTATGAGGCAGCGACCATGCAAGTTCAATAAAATCGCCGTCGGGCGTATCAAGTTGCTCAAGTTCGTAGGACGTATTGTGAAATGGACGGAAAAAACGCGGCATTATGGTTTGAACGTGACGATTGGTCATCCACCATGCTGGTTTAAACTTATTGATCATGTTTGTACTACGCACTATGAAAAAAACGAAGCGTTAGTGTACCAAATTTTTCGCTTTATAAAATAAAAAGCGCCTAATCAGGAACCTGAGTAGGCGCTTTGTGCGTCGTGCTTAATGATGCTCGGGAACTTCAGCCTCGCTAATTTTTTTAATAAAGTAAAAAGCGTAAAATAGGCAAAGAGAAATCACTACGCCTAAAATCCCAAAAGACATAAATAAAACAGGGTCGCTAAAAAAGTCTCTAAAGAATACGTTCATGATTAATCTCCTCGTTCAGTTGATGGAGACATCATAAAGTGACTTTGCAAAGCATAATGTGATCGAGATCAAACTATTTCCCTGCGTGGAAAAAGTAACTAAGTAAAGTTGATGTAGATCATGCTTTTGGGGTTATTCAGTTCCTACTCCGGCACCTATAGGCTTTGAATAATCAATTGGCTTAAAGATTTTTTGCACAAAGAAAATAGAATGAACATTTAGAGGAGGGTGTAAAAACTGACAGCCTAAGTGGCTTTCACATACAGCTCAATATTGTTTGGCTTTACAGCTTCTAAAAAGCTAAGTTTATTCGCTGTATCAATCAGTATTTGCTGTTGTTGCTTTTCAAGCTTTAACTCGGCGCTTAATAGCTCTTGGCGTATTTTTGCATAGTTGCTGATACTTTCTTGATTGGCTTTTAAATACTTGCGTGTGGAACGCAGTGGCTTAAGTGCCTGCGTATCAAACTCATTAATAGACGCTATTAACGCACAGAGCTGCTCGGCATTAATGCTTAACTTAAGTGAGTCTAAATACAGCAAAAATAAGCACAGATTAACGTTTTTACCTTGCTGGTTTTGCAGTGCCAGCAAGGTTTGTTGTTGCCCAGGCTTTGCGTACAAAGCGCAGGCAAATTGCCAAAAGTCGTTTTTATTGAGCAAGTTCATCGGCAAAGGCCTGTTCTTTTTCTTCCATTTCTTCAAGCGCCATCAGTAGCTCTTCTTCAGTGTCGTTTACTTTAGGGGTAAGCGTTGCTTGCTTAGCAATTAGCTCTTTTAACTGGGCTTTGTTATCGTCGTGGTAGAGTGTGTTGTCGCCAAGGGCTACTTCAACTTCGCTAAGCTCTGCAGTAAATTTATCGAGCTGCTTTTCAAGCTTTTCAATTTGCTTTTTAAGCGGTTGAATGGCTTTTCTAAACTCAGCTTCTAGGCGCTTTTGCTCTTTACGATTAACGCTTGGATTTGCTTTTGGCTCGTCAGGTTGCTGGCTTTTAGCGGCTTCTTTATTGGCATTGAGTAACCATTGGTAATACGCATCTAAGTCGTAACCAAACTGAATGACTTTGCCATCATCGACTAAATAAAATTCATCGGCGGTGTTTTTAAGCATGTGGCGATCGTGCGATACGGTAACCATGGCGCCTTCAAAGCCTTGCAGTGCCATTACTAGCGCGTGGCGCATTTCTAAATCAAGGTGGTTAGTTGGCTCATCAAGTAGTAGTAAATTGGGTTTTTGATACACTAACATAGCTAGCACTAAGCGGGCTTTTTCACCGCCCGAAAACGGCGCCACGGGTTCAAGTGCTTTATCGCCAATAAATGCAAAGCCACCTAAAAAATCACGCAATGATTGCTCTGTGGCTTGTGGGTTTAAGCGTTGAATATGGGTCACTGCGCTGGCTTTTAAATCAAGCGATTCAAGTTGGTGCTGCGCAAAGTAACCTATATTTAAGCCATGGTGTTGAACCACTTTACCTGCTTGCGGCTCAAGCTCGCCCGCTAATAGCTTTATAAGCGTTGATTTACCNCGCCGTTACGACCGAGTAACGCAATACGGCTGCCAGGAACTAGGTTTAGCGCGATATTATTTAAAATAGTGACATCGCCATAACCTGCTTTTGCTTTATCTAGGGTCATTAGCGGGTTAGGCAGGGCTGTTGGCTCGGCAAATTCAAAGTCAAATGGTGAGTCGGCATGTGCAGGTGCCAGCTTTTCCATACGTTCGAGTGCTTTTACACGGCTTTGTGCCTGTTTGGCCTTACTGGCTTTGGCTTTAAAGCGAGTTATAAACTGCTCAAGATGGGCAATTTGCTCTTGTTGTTTTTCAAACATTGCTTGTTGTTGTAACAAGCGCTCTGCTTTTTGGCGTTCAAACTGTGAGTAGTTACCTTTGTACACATTAATAAGCTGTTTATCGACATGCCAAATTTGATCAACCACGGCGTCTAAAAACTCGCGGTCATGAGATATAAGTACCAAGGTGCCTGTGTAGGCGCGTAAAAAGCGCTCAAGCCAGTAAACGGCATCTAAATCAAGGTGGTTGGTAGGCTCATCGAGTAATAGTAAGTCGGCATCGCGAATAAGTGCTTGTGCAAGGTTTAAACGCATACGCCAACCACCAGAAAACGCGCTTACAGGGTTTTCTATTTGGTGATTAGCAAAGCCTAAGCCGTGCAGTAATTCGCCCGCTTTTGACTCTATGCTGTAGCCTTTAATATTTTCAAGCTGAATATGTACTTTGGCTTGGGTGTCACCATCGTTTGTTTGCTCAGCTTCACGCAGGGCAATACGCAACGCATAGTATTCAGGGTGACCTTGAAGTACATAATCAATGGCGCTTATTTCAAGGGCTGGGGTTTCTTGTTTTACAGAAGCAATAGACCAATCTTTCGGTATATTGCAATCACCCGCATCGAGTTGCAGCTCAGATTTTAATAAACTAAATAAGGTAGATTTACCACAGCCATTAGCGCCAACTAAGCCCACTTTGTGCTGAGGAAATAAAGTAGCCGAGGCATTTTTTAATAAGGCTTTTCCGCCACGAAGTAGTTCTATTTCTGAGATTTGGATCATGAATGCGTTACTTTACTGTGCCCTGGTTAAGTTGGCGCTATCATACCATAGAACGTATTGCTCTTATCAAGCGTATCAACATAGGAAGTTATACGATAAAATATGTGCAGTTCAAACCACAGGAAAAATGTTGTGAGACAAAAGAAGCGATTTATTGCTGGTGCATCGTGCCCTGAGTGTAAAGCCATGGATACCATGATGCTGTACAGAGAACATGATGTTGAAAAAGTAGAGTGTGTAGAGTGTGGCCACAAAATGGCGCAACCCGATAACGCTGTTCAGGCATCTACTCGCCAATTTGAACAAGTAATTGGTGTATTTAAACCGGGCGATTAACCCGGTTTTATTTTTTACCCACCTTAGTAATGTGGCGGAGGCGGCTCTTGCATTTGCGACATTAGCGACGGCTGCTGCGCTTCTTTAAGTTTTTCTGCTAGTAACTCAGTTTGGCGCTTCATTTTTGCTAGCTGCTGTTGGTGTGCTTTTAGCTCGTCATTTAATATTTCTATTGTTTCGTCTTGAAAAGCAACTTTTGCCTCAAGCTCCATTAAACGATTTTCAATTGTGTTCATTTGCTTCTCGTATTGTAAAGTGCTCTGCAATTCCGCTCGAGCTCTCGGTTAACAACGACTTGCCGTTATCTATAAACGTTACATCTAGCACCACAGCCGATTTAGGCTTACTGCCTTCACGTGGTGTGACTTGCCAAGTTTGAATTTTTTCTCCGCTGGGTAACTGCCATAAGTCAACGCGCTTATTGGGCGAGCCTGTGGCCAGCAATGTACCTTGTTCGTTAAAGCGCACCGCAGTAAAAATTTTCTGACGCGCAATATACGCCAGTTTACTCACAAGATCACCTGTAGTCAGCTTCCATACATGTGCTTGCTTCATACTATCTGCGGTAAATGCGTAGCGACCTTGTGGGTCTAGGGTTACTTGGGTAACACGAGTCGGGTGATTAAAGCGATGAATTACTTGCCCCGTACGTGTATCCCAAAAATAAGCAACGTAATCGTTTGAGCCGCTTAAGGCGTAGCGCCCATTAGGCGATAAATCAACGGTGTTTACTTTGTCTTGGTGGCCTAAAAACTCAATGCGGCGTCCGGTTTCTAGGTTTAAAAATACCACTACGCCGTCGCTTCTGCCGTATAAAACACTGCGGCCTTGGTTACTTATCGCAATATCGCGAATAGTGGCTTGTTGAATTTTATAATAGCCGCGGTTTTCGCCGCTGCTAATATCCCACACGGCAAAGGTGGTTTTTTCTGCGGTAACGGCCACGCTATTATCAAAGGCAATAGCCACAGCATACACTAGGCTTTCTTGTGATTGCTGTTGAAACCATTGATATTTTAGCACCTGCTGTTGATTATCCCACAGGGCGACCCCATGGTGAATGGAGGAGACTAGGCTGTATTTACCATCGTTAGATACTGCCGAGGAAAACGCACCCTGTGCTGCGTGTTCAAAGCGTTGTGCAGCTTGCTGTTTTTGATCGCTACAAGCTATGGCTAATAAACAGCTAAAAGCGATTAAAAAAGTACGAAATATCGACATATTACAGGTATTTCCTCTTAACTCTTAGTGACTGAGAGGTTAGACTAGGTCACGTTGAAGGCCTAGGGTGTTTGTCTAATCACTATAATAGGTTAGGTTTTAATTTAGTTAGTTATTAAACAAGCAGCCTATCATGTAGGCCGTTAATCTTTAACTAGTAATAATACAATAAATGACAACTGCAAAGTGTGTCGGAGATTTAAAATGAAAAAGACGATTAGATTGTCATTGATTGCAGCGTCGGTTTTAGCGCTTACAGCTTGTAATCAAGAAGCAAAACAAGAACAAGCTGAAGTTAAATTAGACACTGTAGAGCAGCAGCAAGCATACGGTATTGGTGCATCAGTAGGTAACTTTTTAAATAAAGACCTAGCTGATAAATCAGAGATTGGTATTGAACTAGACCAAGCACTATTAATTCGTGGTTTTGAAGATGCGCTTGCTGGTAATGCAAAAATCGATGAAGAAAAAATCCGTGAAGTGCTAACTGAGCTAGATACATCAGTGCGTGCAAAGCAAGAAGCTAAAGCTAAAGTTGAGTCTGAAAAAAGCAAAGAAGCAGGTAAAAAATACCTAGAAGAAAATGCTAAAAAAGAAGGCGTAACAGTAACTGAGTCAGGTCTACAGTACGAAGTACTTAGCGAAGGCGAAGGCGAAAAGCCAGCAGCAACAGACGTAGTTAAAGTACATTACAAGGGTACTTTATTAGACGGCACTGAGTTTGATAGCTCTTATGCGCGTAACGAGCCAACTACTTTCCCTCTTAACCGTGTAATTGCGGGTTGGACTGAAGGTTTACAGCTTATGTCAGTAGGGTCTAAGTACAAGTTCACTATTCCTTCTGAACTTGCTTACGGCGATCGTGACCTAGGTAAAATTCCAGCTAACTCAACGCTTGTTTTTGAAGTAGAACTACTTGAAATACAAGATGACGAAGCACCTGCGCAATAAGCGATAGCTTATAACGCAAAAAGGGACCATAACGGTCCCTTTTTTGTTGGCTATTTTATTAATCTGTGTGGTTAGAAAACAAATTATCTATTAGCTCATCTTCTAGTTCAAAACGCGCTTCTAACGTTTCGCCAAGTACCGACAAATCGTTATCAAACTCTGCTAGTAAGTCCTCTTTATCTACTTCTGCGTATTTATCGTTAAAGTCTAAAGCAATATCTGTTGTGCTAGAAATGCGCGGGTAAATTGTATTTGCCAGCTCTTGGCTTTCAAGGCCCTTGCTTTCGCAGGCTTTTGCAATGTCATCGTACACTTCAAAATGGCCGGCAGATAAGTAATCCATTAAAATTTGGCAAAATGATTGAATTTGTTCTGGCTCTGGTAAGGCGTGATCTTTTTTGTCGTATGGCGAAAACCCAGCCATTTTACAATAAAGTACAATTAACTCTTGGCGCTCGTTTAACCATTTATCAATGACAGTATGGCTACCACCCCATTTTTGTTGAGCTTTCTCTACGCGCGTCAGCATTACTGTTCTCCTAAGCTGGGTCACTTTTATGGTTAAATTTAAATTTTCTTATACATCAAGATATATTTTATTTAAGTGTATATCAACAAGTAAAAGGTATGAGCTGGTGCATGTGTGTATTTATTGTAGGTAAATTATTATTTTATTGCAGGCAAGAAAAAACCACCGGTTAAGGTGGCTTAATTTCTTGTTTTGGCCTGTTAATACAAGCTTTCTTATTGTTATAGAAGATTTTTGTTATTTTTATTATAAATATTTTTGTTATTGTTGTTTAAGATTTTTATTATTGTTCTTGTTAACGCGGGACAAACAATACCAAGGTTTTTGTTATGTTGCAAACATATTAACAAAAAGTTTTTATTGTTAGTTCTTTTTGGTTATTTAATACTCAAATGTGACTAAATAAGCAACAAACTAGGTTCTGTTAGCTGTAACACATGTTTTAAGAGCTTAGCGATAGAGAGCCGGAGAATATGGTGGTACAATCTTGAACAATTTCTATAAGCCTCAGGATTATTTACGCTATGAGCGAATTAAAAAACGACCGTTATTTACGTGCACTTGCAAAACAACCCGTTGATGTAACACCGGTATGGATGATGCGCCAAGCAGGACGCTATTTACCAGAGTACCGTGCTACACGTGCACAAGCGGGCGATTTTATGAGCCTGTGCCGTAATGCTGAGCTTGCATGTGAAGTAACACTACAACCCCTTCGCCGTTACCCGTTAGATGCTGCTATTTTATTTAGTGACATTTTAACTATTCCCGATGCTATGGGCTTAGGTTTGTACTTTGAAACCGGTGAAGGCCCTAAATTTGAAAACCCTATTTCGTCACTTGCTGATGTTAAAAAGATTCCTAAGCTAGACCCAACTGACGAGCTTGGCTATGTAATGAACGCAGTAAGTACTATTCGCCGTGAACTTAAAGGCGAAGTGCCACTAATTGGCTTTTCGGGTTCACCGTGGACACTAGCAACTTACATGGTTGAAGGCGGAAGCAGTAAAGTATTTGGTAAAATTAAAAAAATGGCCTTTGCAGAGCCGCAAACACTACATTTATTACTAGATAAATTAGCTGATTCAGTCATTGATTACTTAAACGCGCAAGTAAAAGCCGGTGCGCAATCGTTAATGGTATTTGACTCGTGGGGCGGCGTATTAAGCCCGCGCGATTACAACGAATTCTCACTGCAATACATGCATAAAATTGTTGATGGTTTAATTCGCGAATACGACGGCCGTAAAGTGCCGGTAACGCTATTTACCAAAAATGGTGGTCAGTGGATTGAAGCAATTGCAGCAACAGGCTGTGATGCAGTAGGTCTTGATTGGACTATTAATATTGGCGACGCTAAACGCCGTGTAGGCGATAAAGTTGCATTGCAAGGGAATATGGACCCGTCAATGCTGCACGGTACGCCTGATCGTATCCGCCAAGAAGTAGGCACTATTTTAGAAGACTTTGGCACAGGTGATGGCCACGTATTTAACCTAGGCCACGGTATTACACCAGATGTAGACCCAGAAAACGCCGGTGTATTTATTAATGCAGTACATGAGCTAAGCGCGCAATACCACAAATAACAACCGTAGTATTATGTCCCGTCCTGAAATAGGTTGACGGTTTTAATGAAAGACTTGGTGCGAAAGCGCCAGGTCTTTTTTATGCACTTGATTTGGTGTTTTCATATCCAAACTTAAGTGCGGTCGCATTTCATTGTATATAAATATCGATTCTTCAACGAGCTGTTTTAACTCTGCCATATTGCGACATTTATACAGTAAAAACTCTTGCTTTAATATCCCGTTAATACGCTCTGCTAATGCGTTTTGATAACAGTCATACCCATCGGTCATCGATGGTCTAATGCCCTCTTTTAATAGCGCATTTTGATATACTTCAGAGCAATATTGTAAACCTCTATCTGAATGATGAATGGCATCACGTTTATATACGCGTTGCTTAATTGTCATTTCTAATGCTCTGACTACATCGGTTGCTTTCATTTCATCACTCAGCTCATAACCCATTATTTTTCGACTGTAAGCATCAGTGACTAACGATAGGTAATGCACGCCTTGCGCTGACTTTACGTATGTAATGTCACTAACGAAGACTTCCTCGGCCGCAGTAGGCATGTATTCCTTTAGTAAATTGGGATGCTTGCGCATCCAATGGTTACTGTTTGTTGTTTTAGTGTAATTTTTCTTTGGTTTTACAAGAAAGTCATGCTCTCTCAAATAATCAAAAAAACAATCACGACCTAGTTTAATGCCACGCTCTTGCAGGTCTGGCTTTATCATCAGATAAAGTTTCTTCCCACCAATACGAGGCATGAATTGCCGCCAGTACATCACTAATTCTTTGACTGGCTCCAATTCTTTATTCCGAGCATCTATTCTGCGCATAGCTTGATAGTAACCTTGTCGCGTTACGCCATATGCACGGCATAACGGAGTAAGCTTTATTTGATGGTTTTCTTTTGCGCGCGTGATAGCTCGGATATGTACTTTTTTCGCAAGCCCGCTCCATATTCTTCATCCATAATATTAATCATTTCATCTTTGATTAAATCCTTTAGGCGTAACTCTTCTATCTCGCGCTCTAAACGTTTAATTTTTTGTGCTGGGGTTTCTTTCGATTTAGGCATGTTGGCTATATAAGTTGGTTTAGACCAATCTAATTTACCATGTTTTCGCAGCCATACCAGAACGGTACTGCGGCCTTGAATACCGTAATGACTTTGCGCTTGTTTATAGGTGAAGTCGCCTTTTTCTACTTGCTCAACAATAGATAATTTAAAGCCTAATGTATAATCTCGCTGAGTACGCTTAACGTCTTTA
>NZ_AUTO01000186.1:0-8210 GCF_000498055.1 Pseudoalteromonas sp. TB51 | reverse complement strand
CAAGCCACACAAAATAAAATGAGGCGCCTATCCACGCTATACCTGCTACCACGTGAAAGTATCTAAACACCAAATGAGCAAGCTCAAATAAATAGTTTTCCATCGGGTTATGCCTCTTCTAAATCGGGTGTGGGTGTGGCTGCAAACTGGGCTTGTTGGTCGCGTTTATACACGCTTTTACCCATAATGTAGGTTTGTTCAATACAGCGGTCGTCGCCTAGCATCATCATGGCAAAAAGCTGTTCGTGAAGGGTTTTGGCATGGCCAATTCTGAATTTTAAAAACGAGGTGGCCGCGTAATCCATTACAATAAAGTCGGCCTCGCAGCCTTCATTAAAGTTACCTATGGTGCCTTCTAAATCAAGGGCACGCGCGCCGCCTAGGGTGGCTAAATAAAACCCTTTAAATGCTGAGAACTTTTGACCCTGTAGCTGCTGAATTTTGTACGCTTCGTTACCTGTTTGTAGCATAGAAAAACTTGTGCCTGCGCCAACATCGGTACCCATACCCACATTTATTCCATGCTCTTCACATCTCTTTAAATTTAAAAGGCCCGAGCCTAAAAATAAGTTAGAGGTAGGGCAGTGAGAAATAGCCGCGTTGTTATCTGCAAGGCAGCAAAGCTCGCGCTCAGATAAGTGGATACTATGAGCAAATACAGAGCGTTTACGCACCATTTTAGCTTGCTCGTAAACACTTAAGTAGTCATCGGCATCGGGAAATAACCCTTTTACCCATTCGCACTCGTCTTTGTTTTCAGATAAGTGGGTATGCAGGTAGGTGTCGGGGTATTCTTCTAATAATTGAGTACATTTTTGTAGTTGCTGTGGGGTTGATGTGGGCGCAAAACGTGGCGTTACTGCATAGCTTAATCTATCAACATTATGCCATTTTTCTATCAGTGCTTTTGATTGATCGTAACTGGTTTGCGCGCAATCTGATAAATCGACAGGGCAGTTTCTGTCCATCATCACCTTACCGGCAATCATGCGTAAATTACGTTTTTGAGATTCGTTAAAAAATGCATCCACCGATTGCGGGTGCACAGTCCCAAATACCAATGCGGTAGTGGTGCCATTACGCAGTAGCTCGTCTAAAAAGCGATTAGATATATCTTTTGAATAATGCTCACAGGTAAACTTTTTTTCAGTGGGGAAGGCGTATTCGGTGAGCCAACTTAAAAGCTGCTCGCCATACGCGCCGACCATTTCGGTTTGCGGCAAATGTATGTGCGTGTCTATCATGCCGGGCATTACTAATTTACCATCGTGGCGAATAATAGTGGCTGACTTATCAATGCTTGGCAGTATGTCTTGCTCGTAACCAAGGTTAACCACTTTGCCGTTTTGAATAACTAACGCGCCTTTTTCAAAATAGCGATGGGCGCTTTCGCCTGTTATGGCGGGGTCGTCAACAAAATCGAGTATGTTGGCACAAATTACGGTTATTTTATTATTGTTGTGGGTGCTCATAATTAGCTGCCTCTGTACGTTGAGTAGCCAAATGGGCTAAGCAATAACGGAATATGATGGTGTTTTTGATCTTGTAATCTAAAGGTAATTTGCGCCTCTGGGTAAAACGCAGGT
This sequence comes from Pseudoalteromonas sp. TB51, assembly GCF_000498055.1. NCBI lineage: Bacteria > Pseudomonadati > Pseudomonadota > Gammaproteobacteria > Alteromonadales > Pseudoalteromonadaceae > Pseudoalteromonas > Pseudoalteromonas sp. TB51. Next base: position 6,624 of record NZ_AUTO01000186.1, on the reverse strand, counting down.
GTTTCTTGGTTTTCATAATAGCTATCTAAGTCAAAAACCAGTTTATAGGTTGCAAATTCTACGTCTGTGTTGAGCCAGTCGGTAATTCGCCCGTCGCTATTTGTTTTACCTTGAGCTATTAATTGCCACTCGTTATTAGTGAGTAAAAACAATTGTACAGCTACATTTTCAGCCGGTTTGCCTGTACTGGTATCTAAAATATGGGTAGTGATAGGGCTTTTATTCATAGCAATGACTCCAATCTTATTTTTGTTATTTTGGCTTGTTNCCCGCGGCTATATTAAGCTCCGTGCTGCGGGTGTTGTGTATGCGCTGCTCAATAAGTTCAAGCATTTGCTCAGCACTTTTACCACTGGCACACACAATAAATATAAAGCCAAATTTACTGAGGTATTCTTTATTTAGCGCAATCATTTTTTTAAGGGTTTGCTCGTTTGCTTTACTCATTCCTGATTGTTCGTGCCCCGCTTTTTGCGCTGTAGCGGCGTACTTTTTACTTAATGTTGATAAATCGCCTATTTGCGGGTGGCCTTCAAAAGCGGCTAAATAATCGCTTTCGCCTAGGCTATCCCATACGCTTTGTGCGCTGTTAAATAAGTGCTCTTTATTTTCAAATGGCATGATATTTAGCATACCGCTTACCCAGTTAGGGGCGGCGCAGCAATGCTCTAATGCTTGATGCGCTTGCGGTGCATTTAGGTCGTTAATTTTTAAGCTACTCATGCGTTTTCTTCCTCGTGCGTGGTGCTAATTAAGGCATTTTTAAGTGCACGCCATTGCAGGCCTTGGCGTTTGGGCGCATGGGTTTGCATAGCCTGATAAAGCCCAATTAACTGCCCGCTAATTGATATTGCTACTTCCATAGGGAGCTTGCCCGTTACATTTTCAAGCCCAACAGGGCAGGTCATTTGCTTTATTTGCTCGGTGGTAAAATCGCGATGGGCTAAGCGCTGTTTAAAGCGTTTTGCTTTAGTATCTGAGCCAATAACACCAAGCCAATTGGCATCAGCGCGTTTAATAATGGCTTGTGTAAGCGCAAAGTCGAGCTGGTGGTTATGGGTTAATATTAAGTAATTGTTAGCCTTTGGCGCGCGTTTAACTTGCTCTGTTGGTTCTTCATCAACCACTTTTATTACGTTATTAGGAATAACTTGTGGGAATACATCTGCGCGGCTATCTATCCAGCGTATACGCATCGGTAATTGCGCCATTATACCAATAAGCGCCTGTGCTACATGGCCTGCGCCGTATATGTCGAGGGTAAAGCGCTCGCATTGCATGCACTCAAGCATAACGGTGGCAGCTCCCCCGCAGCATTGGCCTAAATTTGCGCCTAGGTTAAATTGCTCTATCACTTGCGCTGCCTCGCCCTTGGCAAGTAGCTCGCGTGCTTTTTCTATTACTACGTATTCAAGGTGTCCACCGCCAAGGGTGTCGTAAATGTGCTCTCCACTTATTACCATTTTAGAGCCTGTGCCACGTGGGGTTGAGCCATTGGTGCCAAGCACAGTGGCAATAACATAATTAGTGCCGCTTTGTTCGTGCTCGTTTATAGCTTGTGCCCAATTTTGCGTATGAAAACCCTGAAACGACTCATTTAAATTAGCCATGTTGCTGCTCCTTAAACCAGCTAGCGGTTTGCTCAATTGCATTTAATACACGCTCAGGTGTAGCAGGTGTATCAAGTGGGGCGGTGTATTTGTAATCGGCCACACTGCTTATGGCATTACGAATAGCACTCCACACACTAAAGGCCAACATAAACGGCGGCTCGCCAACCGCTTTTGATCTAAATACCGTGGTTTCTGGGTTTGCTGAGTTATATAAATTTACATTAAATTCGGCTGGGGTATCGCCAATTGCAGGAATTTTGTAGTTAGCAGGGCCAAAGCTTGCAAGCTGGCCTTTATCATTCCATTTTAAGTCTTCGGTGGTAAGCCAGCCCATACCTTGTACAAAAGCCCCTTCAATTTGGCCTATATCAAGTGCAGGGTTAATTGAGCTGCCCACATCGTGCAGTATATCAACGCGGGTTACGGTGTTTTCGCCTGTCAGCGTATCTACTTCTACTTCACTGAGCGCTACGCCGTGTGCGTAGTAAAAAAATGGCCGGCCTTCGCCTTTCGCTCTATCGTAATGAATTTTAGGCGTGGCGTAATAACCGGTTGATGAAAGCGATATACGATTCATGTAAGCAAGGTTTGCAAGTTCGCTAAAGCTAATTTCGCCTTTGCTAAAGGTAATGAGATTATCTTTAAATACAATACTTTGGCTGTCTACTTCAAAGTGCTCACTTATAAAGTTTATTAAACGCTCTTTTATGGTATTTACCGCGTTTAGCGCCGCCATGCCATTTAAGTCAGTCCCGCTTGATGCGGCGGTTGGCGAGGTGTTTGGTACTTTGTCGGTACGAGTAGCGCTTATGCTTACTGCGTCAAAATCAACGCCAAAGCCATGGGCTACTATTTGCGCTATTTTTGTATTAAGCCCTTGGCCCATTTCGGTGCCGCCATGGTTTAAATGAATTGATCCATCACTATAAACATGTACGAGTGCACCCGCTTGGTTTAAGTGCTGTACGGTAAACGATATACCGTATTTAACCGGCGTCATCGCAAGGCCTTTTTTGATTATAGGCGATGATGCGTTAAAGGTTTTAATTGCCTTTTTTCGCGCCCAGTAATCACCCGACTCCTCAAGCTGGCTTATCATATCTTTTAAAATATGCTGCTCTACTGTTTGATGATACGGCGTGGTGTCGCGGCCTTTTTTGTATAAATTAAGTTTTCGGATCTCAAGCGGGTCTTTACCTAATTTAGCGGCTATGTCGTCCATTATTAGCTCGCCCATGATCATGCCTTGCGGGCCACCAAATCCTCTAAATGCAGTGTGGCTTACGGTGTTTACTTTACAGCGATTCCCTTTAATGGTGGCAGCTGGGTAGTAATAAGCGTTATCAGCATGAAACATTGCACGGTCGACAATAGCATCAGATAAATCAGGCGAATAACCACAAAACCCATTTACAGTTACATCAGCGCCTTCAATCAGGCCATTTTCGTCAAACCCTACATGGTATTGATTATAAAATGGATGGCGTTTACCGGTAAGTTTAAAGTCGTCGCTGCGGGCTAGGCGCATTTTAACGGCGCAGCCAAGGTAGTAAACTGCAAGTGCTGCAAGGCAAGCCCACGGTGCGCCTTGAGTTTCTTTACCGCCAAAGGCTCCGCCCATACGGCGGGTTTCTACGTTTACAAAGCTAAATGGCTTTTTTAAAATTTTAGCAACTAAGTGCTGCACCTCTGTTGGGTGCTGGGTAGAACATTGAACATGAATCCCACCGTCGTTATCGGGCTGAGCAAGTGCTATTTGCCCCTCAAGGTAAAAGTGTTCTTGCCCGCCTATGTGTATTTCGCCTTTAAGTTGGTGGGTTGCATTATTAATGGCTTGCTCGCTATTACCGCGGTTAAGTGAATGTGGCGGCCTTACCCAGTGCTCTTTATTAATCGCTTCTTTAATATCAAGTATGGGGGGGGTTTGCTCGCATTCTATAACCACTAAGCGAGCAGCGCGGCGCGCAATGGCGTAGCTTTTGGCAACCACTACTAGCACAGGTTGTCCGTGGTATTGAATTTCGTGATTGGTTAATAGCACATCCCCAGGGAATACTGGGCCAATATCAAGCTTACCGGGTACATCATCAGCTGATAAAATACGTTTAACGCCTGCCACTTCAAGCGCTTTACTTGTATCAATTGATTTAATAAAGCCGCTGGTAATAGGCGCAAGCACTGGATAGGCGTGCAAGCAGCCATGGGGCTCAGGGTTATCGTCGGCGTAGTTTGCATTGCCACATACTTGTTTTATTGCGCTTTCGTGATACTTAGATTGGCCAACACTTCCGCCTTGGGCTTTTAGTTTATCCATTTCAAAGTGACGCATGTGAAATCCTCGTAATGGCAATGTTGTTATTATTTTTACTGCTTGGCTGTGCACCGCAAAACTCAATACCAATACGCTGTAGCAAGTTTTTGCTTACCGTAGTGCGGTAATGCGCGCTGCTGCGTACATCGCTCATGGGAGCAAAGTCATCATTTATAGCACTAGCGGCATCTATAAATGTGCTTACTTGTAGGGGTTGAGTATTAAGTTTTTGCTCTATGTGCGCGGCGCGTTTGGGTATTGCAGCCATACCGCCCATGGCGCAGCGGGCATTGCTAATTACGCCTTGCGTTTGCTCTATAGCCAGCACTAAACACACAGTAGATATATCATCTTCAAAGCGTTTTGAAATTTTATGACACGCAAGCTTTAACGAGTCTGGGCGTTTAGGTACGGTAATTTTGCTAATGACTTCATCGCTTTTAATGACTGTTTTTTTGTAATCAACAAAGTAGTCGGCCACGTTTATTGTGCGTGTGCCTGCAGTGCTTAATAAATCTAAGGTGGCATTAAGTGCAATGAGTAAAGGGGCTGGATCGCCAATAGGAGAGGCGTTTCCTATGCTGCCACCTAAGGTGCCACTGTTACGTACTTGGTTAGAGCCAAGGCGTTCAAACAGCTCTTTAGACTCAGGGTAGTAAGTGTAAAACGCTTCAACAAATTGGCTGTAAGGGAGTGCTGCACCGATATGTAGCTCGCCGCTGTTATCGCTTAAAGTGCACAGCTCACTGGTTTGGCTAAGCGATATAATAATATCGGGCAATAGCATGTTTTGGCTAAGCTCAATGGCAAAGTCGGTGCCACCAGCAACCAAGTGTGCCTGTGGGTAACGCGCTTTAAGCTCAACAAGTTGCGCTGCACTTTGCGGTAAATAAAACGTACGAGGTCCATTTTTTAAACAAGGAATGTCATCACCTATATTTAGTGATGCCTTAAATTGTGCCGCCATGGCAGAGTAAGGCTCATTTTTACGCTCGTAGCTATAAGCTTTTTCAACTGCAAGTAAAACAGGGCTGTAACCCGTACAACGACATAAATTTCCCCCTAGCGCATGAATAGCGGCTTTTTTACCTGGGTAACTCGGGTTATTAATATAAAGCGCCAACATGCTCATTATTATGCCAGGGGTACAAAAACCACATTGCGAACCATGGCACTCAACCAATGCGCGTTGCACTGGATGTAAATCGTTAAGTGTAGGGTAAAGCCCTGTTGTTACAGCCTCTACGGTTACTATGTGTTTTGCGTGTGCATTACCTAATAAAAGCAGGCAGCTATTCATGGTTTTATAGTGCCAAACTGGCTCACCGTTTGAATTTAGTTTTTCTTCGCCAACTAAAATTGTGCATGCGCCACAATCGCCTGTTGCACACCCTTCTTTGGTGCCCATTTTCCCTTTTTTGGTGCGAAGCCAGTCCAAAATGGTGAGATTCGGCGCGCATTCTTCTACTTCTATTGGCGTGTCATTTAATAAAAACGTAATCACACAGACCCCCTTAACTTTTATAAAGCCCTGATATGTAAAGGCTTGGCGTATATTTTTTCTTGTTGTTTTGGTACTGCTAAGAAAAAAACTTTTTCATCTTGGTAAGTTAATTGCAGATACCATGCCATTGTTGACCGCTTGGTCAGCTAAGTTTCTAGGCTAGCTTATTTAACCAACAAGCACAAAGAAAGGTTTAAATAATGGACAATAAATACCGCCTTACTATGCAGGGAATGACAAAGCAGTACCCCGGATGTATAGCCAACGACGGCGTAACAATAAAAATAAAACATGGTGAGGTGCATGCCCTGCTTGGTGAAAACGGCGCGGGTAAAAGCACGTTAATGAAAATGCTTTACGGTGTAGTTAAACCTGACCAAGGGGACATGTTTTTTAATGGTCGTAAAATGGACATAAAAGAACCCGCCGATGCCCGCGAATTAGGCATAGGTATGGTGTTTCAGCATTTTTCGTTATTTGAAACCCTAACAGTTGCGCAAAATATCGCGTTAGCGCTGGGCGATTTAGCAGGGCATAGCAGCACACTTGCTAGCAGAATTAGTAAAACATCGGCTAGGTACGGCATGCCGCTGGACCCACACAGGTTAGTGTCTACGCTTTCAACGGGCGAGCGCCAACGGGTAGAAATAGTCAGGTGTTTATTATTAGATATTCAACTGCTTATTTTAGATGAACCCACCTCGGTACTCACTCCGCAAGAAGTAGATGCACTGTTTAAAACCCTGCATTCGCTTAAAGAAGAAGGCTGCTCGGTGTTGTTTATTAGCCATAAGTTGCATGAAGTTATTGCGCTTTGCGACAGCGCCACTATTTTGCGCTCCGGCAAAGTAAGTGGGCATTGCATTCCTAAAAACGAAACCAGCGAATCAATAGCTCGCTTAATGGTAGGCGACAGCACGCCAATAAGTAACCAAACACGCAGAGCGACTGGCACAGGTGATTTTTTAACAGTCGATAACTTATCAACCAGTGCGCAGGCGTTATTTGATATTGCGCTTAAAAACGTGAACTTTGCCGTACAACAAGGCGAAATAGTCGGTATTGCAGGGGTTGCCGGTAATGGGCAAGAGGAGCTATTAAAAGCGCTTTCGGGAGAGGAGCCACAAAAAAATAGCAACGCAATAAAATTTAAAAATACCGCTGTTGATGCGTTATGCCCTCTAAAAAGGCGCAGG